>JAOZRH010000103.1:0-4475 GCA_029931905.1 Fidelibacterota bacterium | reverse complement strand
TTCTTTGTGTTCCTTGTGGTTAATAATTTAAAAATTAATTTATTCATAAAACATTAAAAATTTATTAACTTTAGGTATGAAAAAAAACGAGAAAATAGATGATTGATCCACATGTTCATTTACGAGATTGGAAACAGTCAAATAAGGAAACGATTTGCCATGGCTTAAAGATTGCCGATATGGTTGGTTTAGATGCTGTTTTTGAAATGCCGAATACCGACCCGTTGATTATTGACAAAAAAACCGTATTACAAAGAATCAAATTGGCCGACTCTTGTAAGTCAAAAATTTTTCACGGATTATATATCGGATTAACAATTCACAAAAAACAGATAATTGAAGCTGTAAAATTACATAATGATTTGTTTCCACGAGTAGTTGGATTCAAACTTTTTGCAGGTCCTTCGACAGGATCGCTTGCTGTAAAAGATTACGGTCATCAAAAATTTGTTTTTAGAACTTTAAAAAAATTAAATTTCAAAGGTGTTGTTGCTGTGCATTGTGAAGATGAACCACTTTTCAATCCAAATAAATGGAATCCTCAAGTTCCAATTACACATTCTGAAGCAAGGCCACCAAAAGCTGAAATTTCATCTGTTAAAAAAATATTAAAAATTGCAGAAGATTTTAAATTTGAAGGGAATGTTCATATTTGTCATGTTTCGACTCCTGAATCTGTTGAAGAAATTGAAAATATTCGAGAGAAAAAACGGTTAAAGGTTTCTTGTGGAATCACGATTCACCACGCAATTTTGTATAAACAATTAATGAAAAAACCAAATGGTATTTTGTTAAAAGTAAATCCGCCTTTACGAGATTTGGAGATTCAACAAAAGATGTTTCAATTATTGTTAGATAATAAAATTGATGTTATTGAAACGGATCATGCACCACATCAATTGGTGGACAAATTAAGAGAACCATATTCTTCTGGAATTCCGGCTTTGCAATTCTATCAAAAATTTATTAATATTCTAAAAGAAAATGGGATGTCTGACGATGACATTGATGATTTAACACACAATAATATTAACAAAATATTTAATTTGAATATTGCAAATACACACAAAAAACAAACTCAAATATTAAATAGTGAATACGAATTTGAACCATTTGATTTTTTAAATAATTAGTTTTTGTTTAATGTAAAAATTTAATAAACTACACCAATAAAATTAGGAAAAAATAAATGAAACAAAGTGGCGTTGACATAAATTTAGGGAATAGTTGTTCAAGTGTTGCATATTCTTGGGCAAAAAAGACATTTAATAATCGTACAGACGGAATTGGTAAACCATTAACAAATCTCGATGGTGCTTTTTCAAATATTCTAAATTATAATGGAACACGCATTGGAATGTCGTCAGATGGGATCGGTACAAAAATTGAATTGGCAGAACGAACCGAAATATATAACACAATTGGATTTGATTTAATTGCAATGATTGCCGATGATTTGATTGCAAATGGCATAGAAATGGTGAATTTTACAAATATTCTTGATGTTGATAATTTAGATCAAAATATTATTGATTTGTTAATGGAGGGATTAAACAGAGCATCAAATTTTTCAAATGTAATTGTTACTGGTGGAGAAATAGCCGAATTGGGAAATAGGATAAATGGTTACGGTGACAAAATGCATTTTAATTGGTGTGGATCTGGAATTGGAATACTTCCAGAAGGACGATCAGCGATTGATGGAACAAAAATAAAATCGGGCGATGCAATAATTTCATTAAAAAGTCGTGGTTTTAGAAGCAATGGATTTTCTTTGATTAGAAAAATTATGGAAGAGAATTTTGGCAATAATTGGCACGAACAATTTTATGACGAAAATGAAACTTGGGGTGAAAAATTAATTGTTCCATCTTTAATCTACACACCACTTATAAAAAAAATATTAGATGCAAAATTTGAAATTAAGGGAATTACACATGTTACAGGTGGTGGAATTGTTGACAACTTGGGTCGTGCTTTAAAAGTATCTGGTTTTGGTGCAATAATTGACAATCCTTTTGAACCATTAGATGTGATGAAAAAAATTCAGAAATTGGGAAATATTTCAGAAGAACAGGCATATAGATTGTGGAATATGGGAAATGGAATGATGCTGGTTGTTGATGAGGGCGAAGTTGAAAACATTTTAAATTTAATTCACTCGACTGAATATAAGGCAAAAAAATGTGGGAAAATTGTTGATAGTAATGTTATAACATTGAAAACAAAAGGGAATAATCCAACAAAATTAACAAATTAATAAAGGAGATATGATGGCAAGTTCAAAAAGATTAGTTGCATTAGATGCTTTTCGAGGTGCTACAATCGCTTTAATGATTATGGTTAATAATCCGGGAAGCTGGGGACATATTTATTCACCATTGGAACATTCTAAGTGGTCTGGTTGTACGCCGACAGATTTGGTTTTTCCATTTTTTCTTTTTATTGTTGGTGTTTCAATGTGGTTTGCTTTCAATAAATTTAATCATCAAATTTCCAAACCAGCGGTTTTAAAAATTATAAAAAGAGCATTAATAATTTATGGAATTGGTCTGTTTCTTAATGTCTTGAGACCTGTTGGCAGTTTCGCGGAATTTTTTACACATTGGAGATTGGTTGGAGTATTGCAAAGAATCGGAATTGTTTATGGAGTTGGTTCTTTGATGGTTCTATATTTTGATGAGAAAAAAGTGAAATGGATAGCGGGATTTATTTTAGTTGGTTATTGGGTGTTGCTTGCTTTTACTGGCGGTTTTTCTTTGGAAGGTAATCTTGTAAGACGAATTGATATTTTATTGTTGGGTACAAATCATATTTATCACGGATATGGAGTTCCGTTTGATCCCGAAGGATTGTTGAGCACAATACCATCAATTGTAACGGCGATTTTAGGATATTTTACAGGTAAAATTATTACAACAGCCTCTGAGAATAAAACTATTGTAAAGAAATTACTATTACAAGGAGTTGGAATTGCAATGTTAGGATATTTATGGGGATTTTTCTTTCCAATAAATAAGCCAATTTGGACAAGTTCTTATGTGTTATATGCCGGTGGTCTTTCAATGATTATTCTTGGAATTGCCATTTATTTGATAGATGTAAGGGGATATAAAAAAATTATACAACCATTTGTAGTATTTGGTGTAAATCCATTATTTATTTTTGTGTTATCATCGTTTGTAGCAAAAACTTTAGTTTATATTATTCGATGGGAAACAGCAGATGGTGGAATAATGACTGGAAAAAGTTGGCTTTATCAAAATTTTTTCATGCCACTTGCTAATAATGTAGAGATCAATGCATCGTTCTTATTTGCAATTTTAACAATAATAATCTACTGGCTGATTGTCGATATTTTATACAAGAAGAATATTTTTATTAAAATATGACATTAGTTAAAAAACAGATTAAATTATTGTCAACAATTATTTTGGGGATTGTTCTTTTTTACATGTATTTTTGTAGTACGGGCGAATTAGTGAATTCTAATTTAAAATATACAAAAAGTGAAGAAAACAAGATTCGAAAAATAGAGGATATTCTAGAAAAAGCAAACAGTAGTCGTTATTTTAATGGTAATGTTTTAGTTGCAATTAATGGAAAAGTGATTGTTGATACATGTTATGGAATGGCGAATTTTGAGGAAAAAGATACACTAACAAAAAATTCTATTTTTCAACTCGCATCGTTAACGAAACAATTTACGGCAATGGGAATTATGATATTAAAAGAAGATGGAAAATTGGATTATGATGATAAAGTAAAAAAATATATACCGGATTTTCCATATAGCAAGGTTACTATTAGGCATTTATTAAATCATACCTCGGGATTACCAAATTATATTTATCAGGTTGATAGGTTTTGGAATAAATCTGATGCACCATATAATGATGATGCAATAAAAATATTAAACAGAGAACGACTTGGTTTGAAATTTTATGCAGGAAGAAGATTTGATTATTCAAATACGAACTACATGTTGCTTGCATCAATAATTGAAAAAATATCCAACAAAAGATATAGCAAATTTTTGAAAAAATATATATTCAAACCGTTGGATATGGAAAACACATTTGTTTATAGCACGGCATTTCGAGAAAATCAAGATCGCAAAATGATTCCTGGTTATAGACATTATAGCAGAGGATATAATAAATTTCCAATAACGAAATTTGATGGAATTGTTGGAGATAAGGGAATATATTCAACAACAGGTGATTTATATAAATGGGATCAGGCGTTATATAGCGATAAAATTGTAAGTAAAGAGACGCTTGACGAAGCATTCCAAAATGGAAAAAAAAATAATGGTAGTAAGGTCGGTTATGGTTTTGGCTTTAGAATTAGAAAGGATAATTATGGTAATCGGTTAATTTATCACAATGGTTTATGGGGTGGATTTAGAAACTCTATTTCTAGAAACATCAAAAAGAAAAACACGATAATACTTTTAGAACATACAAATTGTA
>JAOZRH010000011.1:22162-24536 GCA_029931905.1 Fidelibacterota bacterium | reverse complement strand
TCTCAAAATTTCAAACCTAAGTTGTCAGTTTTCATTTTCGCAACAACAATGAATAAGGACTCAAGTATAGAAGAGTATGTTAGAATCAAAGATTTAGAAAGTAGAAAAAACGGTGGTTTTGAAATATTGCTTTTCTGCTGGGAAGATATTGCTGATTTAATAGACGATAATCAAGATACATACAATTATTGGGTTGCCAATATGCATCATAAGACAAAGTTCGAGCTTTCAGTTTTCTTAAATGATTTTCAGCAAGATCATATAATTAGACCAAAATGTATAAAAACTATAAAGAGATACCGTATTAAAGAACCTGAAGTTGATTTTGCGACTACATCTCTACTTGGTAACAGTGTCTGGATGAATAAACGAATATTTCCAAGTCAAAACTTAGTCTCATTTAGTCAAGGTAGGATTAATGAAGCTATTTGTTCGTTTGAGATAATAATGGCAAATAGCGGTGCAAATGTCATCGAAGATTGGAGAGTAATGCTAAAGGTAGTAGGTGAACATAAAGAAATAATGGATCATCTTGGTTCTGGTCCATTGGGGATGCCTAATGTAACTACTTCGAAATTTAAAAGAACTTATGTTAATGATAATACAATTTCCTACTCCCCAACAAATAATGAACCATTAATTCAAAAGGATAACAGATATTTTAAAGCATATATAATACCTGAATGTAGAGAATATACAATTCCAATTGAATGGGAACTTTTAGCTAGAGATTATAATGCAACAGGAACAGTTTTTTTAAAAGTAGAACCGAAATATGAAGATAAAATAATTTATGAGGATGTTGATTCTGAGAGCGAAGTAATGGACGATGAAGTAATCTCTATTTCAGAAAAGAAAAACTATGAAGATGATTAATCAGAAAATATAACATAATAAGGAAATTGACATAATAAACATGTCAATGTATAAACTGAGTGACAACTACCAACCATTAGCAACATTTAAAAAGTAAAACATTCACAATCAATATTATTGTAATTCCAGTAAAAATATCTTATATTTTCACCAAATAAAAGGAGTGAAAAATGTGTTTAGCAATTCCAGTGAAAATAGTAGAAATAAAGGGCGACAAAGGAACCGTTGAAATGGGTGGAGTAAAAAAGGAAGTTGGTTTAAATTTTATTCCAGAAGCAAAAATTGGCGATTGGATTTTACTTCATACCGGATTTGGTTTGGAAATAATTTCTGAAGAAGATGCAAAAGAGACAATTGATGCACTAAATGAAGCATACCATGTGATGCCAGATGAATACTAAAAATTTTAGAAATCCACAGCTAATAAATAATTTAGTTGAAAAAATAAAACAATATAAAGAGCCGATTTCATTAATGGAAGTTTGTGGATCGCATACAATGGCAATTGGGAAATGGGGAATTCGTAATTTATTGCCAAACAATATTAAATTAATTTCAGGTCCGGGCTGTCCTGTTTGTGTTACACCGATGTCAATAATTGATGCTTTGTTGGATTTAAAAGATGTAACAATTGCAATTTTTGGCGATTTAATGAGAGTACCAGGAGAAAATGGCTCGTTAGAATTGGCAAAAGCAAAAGGACTTGATGTAAAAATAGTTTACTCACCAATAGATGCTCTAAAACTTGCCGAAAAGAAAGAAACCGTTTTCGTTGGAATTGGTTTCGAAACAACTATTCCCGGAATCGCTTATACAATTAAACAAGCTTATGAAAAAAATATAAAAAACTTTTCTGTTCTAACATCTTTGAAGACAGTTCCACCAGCATTAAAATTACTCTCTTCTGACGAAGATATAAATTTAGATGGCTATATTTTGCCCGGACATGTTAGTGTAATTATCGGAAAAGATGCTTATAATTTTCTTCCAAAAGATTATAATATTGGTGGAGTTGTTACTGGATTTGAACCAGCAGATATTCTTTCAGCTATTGCAAGAATGATTCAACAAGTGAAAAATAATGATCCAAAAATTGAGAATGAATATAGCAGAATCGTAACAAATAAAGGTAATATTACTGCACAAAAAATTATTAATGAAGTTCTTGAACCAACTGATGGGATTTTTCGTGGCATTGGAATAATACCAGATTCCGAATTGAAAATTAGAGAAAAATATTCAGCATTTGATGCAGAAAAAAAATATAATATCAAAATTGAATATAAAGAAGATAAAAGCGGATGTCGTTGTGGTGATGTTTTAAAAGGAAACATTATTCCACCTACTTGTCCACTTTTTGGAGAAATTTGTACACCATCAAATCCAATTGGTCCTTGTATGGTTTCTAGCGAAGGAAGTTGTTCGGCTTATTATAAATACGAAAGGATAATGTAAGAATAAACCAAATTATAATAAGGTAATAAGGTAATAAGGTTAC
>JAOZRH010000011.1:6436-22152 GCA_029931905.1 Fidelibacterota bacterium | reverse complement strand
AGGCTTATTATAAATACGAAAGAAAATTATAATAAAATATGATAAACAATAAAAATATATCGAAAAATAATATGATTAATTATCAAAAACCTTATTCTTCTGTATTCAACCTTAGTAGATGTAAATCACCAAACCAAAAACAACCTTATTAATTAATTTAATAAACTGTACAAAAAGGATAAATCAAATGAAAAACGAAATAATCAGAATCGGACACGGAAGCGGAGCAGGACTAACAAACGAACTAATAAAAGAAGTATTTGTAAAAAACTTCAAATTACAATCATTAGAAGATGGTGTTGAAATTGAAAATCGTACAGTTGTTTCTACAGATGCTCATGTTGTAAATCCACTATTCTTTCCTGGTGGAGATATTGGAAAACTTGCAATCTCTGGAACTGTTAATGATGTTTCAATGAAAGGTGCAATTCCAAAATATATTTTGATAACATATATTATTGAAGAAGGATTTGAAATTTCCGAACTCAAAAAAATAACAAATTCAGTTCAAAAAGAAGCAGAAAAAGCAAATGTAAAAATTATTGCTGGCGATACAAAAGTTGTAGAAAAAGGAAAAGCTGATGGACTTTATCTAACTACAACAGGAATTGGATATTTACCAAAAGGTGTTAATTTAAATTCCAAGAAAATCAAAAATGGAAATAAAATTTTAATAAACGGTACACTTGGCGATCATACAATTTCGATAATTAATGCGAGAGAAAAAATGGAACTCTCCCCCGCCCCAAAAAGCGATTGTGCATCTCTGAATGAATTGGTGCAAGTGATGTTAAAAAATGGAAATATAAAATTTTTGCGAGATATAACTCGTGGCGGATTAGCAACAATTTTGAATGAAGTTGCAAACGATACTCAACTTGGAATAATTATTGATGAAGAAAATATTCCAATTAAAGAAAATGTAAATGCAGTGAGCGAGCTTCTTGGTTTAGATCCACTTTATCTGGCAAATGAAGGAAAACTTGTTTCGTTTATTGATGGTGATGAAAATAAATTAATTGAAGAAATGAAAAAAAATGAATTTGGAAAAGATTCTGCAATAATTGGAAAAGTAACTGACGAAGTTAAGGGTGTTTATATCAGAACTTCAATTGGTGGTTTACGACCTTTGATAATGCAAGATTCCGATCCATTGCCAAGAATTTGTTAATTTTGTAAAATAAGGACTTTTATAATGCACGAAGGAGCAATAGTTCAATCAATATTTGATTCTGCAATAGAAATCAAAAAAAAAGAAGATTTAAAATCTGTTTCAGTTATTAAAATAATAGTCGGTGAATATCATCAGATAGTAAAAGAAGTTATGTTTACATATTATGATAATATGAAAAGTGATTACAGTGGGTTTGAAAATTCAAAATTAGATATGAAAGTAGTGCCTGTAAAAATAAAATGTAAATCGTGCAATCACATATTTCAAATAAACGATCCAATATTAATTTGTCCAAAATGTAATTCATTTGAAACGGATTTTCTAAGCGGAAAAGAACTTTATATAAAAACCATTTCCGGCGAAACAAATAATTGAAAAAATAAAGGAGTAAAATGTTTTCAACAGAACTTTCAATATTAATCCCAACGGCAATAACTATCGCTTTTTTGCACACAATTTTAGGACCCGACCATTATGTTCCATTTATCGCAATGGCAAGAGCTAGAAAATGGTCAATGTTAAGAACAATTTGGATTACATTTTTTGCAGGATTAGGACATGTAATTGGCTCAGTAGTATTAGGAATTATTGGAATTGTTTTCGGACTTGCAATTAAAAAGCTACAAATTGTCGAATCTTTTCAAGGTGATTTAGCTGCTTGGATGCTAATTATTTTCGGACTTGTTTACTTTGCTTGGGGAATGAAAAGAGCAATAAGAAATAAACCGCATACTCACAAACACATTCATGAAGATGGAATAACACATTCTCACGAACACAATCATCAAGAAAAACATTTACATCCTCACGATTTAAAAAAGAAAAAAGATATTACACCTTGGGTTTTATTTGCAATTTTTATTTTTGGCCCTTGTGAAGCACTGATACCAATTTTTATGTTCACAGCAATAAATAATACAATTTATAATTTAATTTTTGTAACAATTGCATTTGGACTTGTAACAATCATTACAATGTTAGGAGTTGTTATTTCAGCTTCATTTGGTATTAGCTTTATTCCAATAACAAAATTTGAAAAATATTCACATGCAATAACTGGAATAATAATTTCATTTTTAGGTGCAGGAATTATGTTTTTAGGATTTTAACCGATATCACCAATTCATTTAGTAATATTAATAATATCAAACAGAACTTTTTCAATTTTTGTTTGATATTATAGTATTATTTACTTATCTTATAAAGATGTAACGAAATGAAAAAAATATACTATTGGAGGTACTAAATAGAATGTCAAGAAAATTAATATTCAGTTATGTTGTTATTGGACTGTTGCTTATTTGGGCTGGTTTTGAATTAATTCCAACTATTCAATATGAACGATTAACACCTGCCGAAAAAGAAGTTCTAAGAGAAGAAGGAAAATTAACAGAATTAAAATCTAAAATAATTAAACGCGGACTTGATTTACAAGGTGGAATGCATTTAGTATTAGAAGTAAATATTCCAGAATTAGTTGACGGATTAGCAAAAAATAAATCAATTTCATATTATGATTTTATTGAAAATGTAAATAAAAAATATAAAGAAAATGTTGATGTTGATTATTTAGATTTATTTTTGGTAGAAGCAGATAACAATCAAATCAGATTGGCAAGATATTATACAGACAGAGGACATCAAAATTCTGATATTGTTAAATCACTAAAAATAGAAGCAAAAGAATCTGTTTCGCGTGGATTGGAAGTAATAAGAAACAGAGTTGATCAATTTGGAGTTTCAGAACCTACTATTCAAAGACAGGGTGACAAAAGAATAATTGTTGAATTAGCTGGAATTACAGATATAGATAGAGCTCGTAACTTAATTCAAAGTACTGCATTATTAGAATTTAAACTATTAAAAGATGCAACTATTGCTCAAGATGCAATCAACAGAATAGATAAAGTTATTAGAAAAAACACTCCTCAAGATTTAACAGATACTACAAATCAAAATGAAAAAATATTAGAATCAGAAAGTAAAGATAAAGCAGTTTCTCTTGAAGATATATTTGGTATTACCGAAAATAAAGAAACAAAATCAGATACTTCTAAAAATTCTTCTGTAACAGTAGATGATAATATCGTGGCTGAAAGACCATTTAGCTCGTTATTGAGAAATTTAGGACAAATTGGAACAGGAGTTCCTGCTGAAAATGTATATGCAGTCAAAAAAATCCTAAATATGAGCGATGTAAAAAAAGTATTACCAGCTGATTTAGAAATATTATGGTCAAGTAAATCAAAAGCCTTAACTACTCAAACTGGTGATGTAAAAGAATTTTTTATATTATATTTTGTTGAAAGAGAACCTGGATTAACTGGTCAGTATATTACAGAAGCAAAAGGAACTATCGCAAGTTTAAATAGTGATAACGCTGGACAATCAGTTGTTAATGTAAATATGGATAGCAAGGGTGCTCGAATATGGTCAAGATTAACAGGTGCAAATATTGGTAGAAGAGTTGCTATTGTTTTAGATAATAAAGTACAAATGGCACCAAACATTAAATCAAAAATACCAGGTGGAAGAACAGTTATTGAAGGACTAAACAGCATACAAGAAGCAAAAGATATGGAAATTGTTCTAAAAGCTGGTGCTTTACCTGCCCCTCTTGATATAATTGAAGAAAGAACAATAGGCGCTTCATTGGGAGCAGATTCTATTCGACAAGGAACAAGAAGTGTATTAATAGGATTAATAGTAATTATTGTTTTCATAGTATTTTATTATAAAGGATCTGGTTTAATTGCTTTTGTTACATTATTGTTAAACATTATATTTGTTCTCGCAGTATTAGCATTTTTAGGTGCTACATTAACACTTCCTGGAATTGCTGGATTAGTGCTTACAATGGGAATGTCTGTTGATGCAAATGTTTTGATTTTTGAAAGAATTCGTGAAGAATATAAGAAAGGTAAAACAGTTCGTTCAGCTGTAGAAAATGGTTATAATAGAGCATTAATGACTATTTTAGATGCAAATTTAACTACTTTAATTGCAGCATTAGTATTATGGCAATTTGGAACAGGACCTATCAAAGGTTTTGCTATAACTCTTTTCTGGGGAATTGTTTTTAATTTCGTATCTGGATATTTCATCTCAAAAACAATTTTTACCACAATTACAACTCGTAAAGTCGTAAAAAAATTAAGTATATAAAAATAATAGGAGTATAAATTGATACAATTTTTTAAAAATCCAAATTATGATATCGTAGGAAAAAGAAAAGTCACAACATTGATTTCTTTCTTAGTTATATTAGTAGGATTAGTAAGTATTGGAATTCAAGGATTGCATTATGGAATAGATTTCGAAGGTGGTACTTTGATGCAAATTAAATTTAATGACAATACAACTGCCGGAGAATTAAGAGAATTACTTAATGATTCTGAATTAGGAAACCCTACAATACAAAAAAGTGCTGATAATGAATTTATGATAAGAGTAAAAACTTTCGGTACAGAAAATGAAATAATT
This sequence comes from Fidelibacterota bacterium, assembly GCA_029931905.1. Classification (GTDB taxonomy): domain Bacteria; phylum Fidelibacterota; class Fidelibacteria; order Fidelibacterales; family Fidelibacteraceae; genus TCS52. The sequence continues at coordinate 17,495 of JAOZRH010000011.1, read as the reverse complement.
GAAAAGATTGAAGGGAATTTAAAAGACAAAAAATTTGATGTTAGACGAGTAGATAAAGTTGGATCAAAAATAGGTGAAGAACTAAAAACATCCGCAATAATGGCAATTTTTGCTGCTCTATTACTAATTCTTATTTATATTAGTATTAGATTCGAATTTAAATTTGCAGTTGGTGCTGTTCTTGCATTATTTCACGATGTTCTGATAACATTAGGAATCTTTTCTATATTTCAATGGGAAATTTCAATGCCAGTTTTAGCTGCTTTTCTTACAATTGTAGGATATTCATTAAATGATACTATTGTTGTATATGATAGAATTAGAGAAGATACTGCAGCTTACAGAAACACAAAATCTTTTTCTGAAATTATTAACTTAAGTATAAATCAATCACTATCTCGTACTGTTATTACCTCATTAACTACATTTATTGTTGTTTTTGTGTTAGTAATCTATGGTGGTAGTGCATTATTTGGTTTTGCTATCGCAATGTTGATTGGTGTGATTGTCGGAACTTATTCTTCTGCATTTATTGCTGCACCATTATTAATTTATTGGAAAGAAAGAGCTGATAGCAAAAAACATAAATAATTTACACATTACTTAATAAATCATATAAAAAATAAGCTCATTTTAAATGAGCTTATTTTTTTATTTTTACATTTAACCAATAATATCAAATGTCGTAAAATTTTTAATTATAATATCTTCGTCTTTAATAATATTTGTTACATTAGAAGAAGGCGGTCCTTTGACAATCTGACCAATAAATAAATTCAATTGCTCATCTTCACCTTCTGCAATAATTTTTACACTACCTTTTACAGTATTTTTTACATTTCCCTTAATATTTAATTGCTTAGCAATTCTTCTTGTAAACCACCTAAAGCCAACCATTTGTACTCTACCAAAAACCTCTATTTTAATTGCTTTAATCATTTTATAATATTTTAAAAATTATGACGAAGAATTTTTCCATATGTTTTGTTAGCTCGTTTTCCATTATCTAAAGCAATTTTACCATTTACAATAACACAATCAATTCCAGTTGGATATTCTCTCGGTTTTGTAAAGGTTGCATTATCAATTACTGTTTTTGGATTAAAAATAACAATATCTGCAAAATACTTTTCCTTTAACTCGCCTCTTTTTTTCAATTGCATTTTTTTTGCAGGTTGTGAAGTCATTTTTCTAATTGCTTCATGTAATTCAATTATTTTTTCTTGTCTTACATATTTTCCAAGCATTCTTGGAAATGAACCGAAACCTCTCGGATGTGGCATTCCTGCCGATAATTTTCCATAAGGTGCCCTAGCACTTGCATCTGTGCATAAATTTATAAAAGAAGTAGAAAGTATTTTTTTGAGATTATTTTCATCCATCGCAAAACCAACAATTTCCGTGTTCAAATTATCATTTATTAATAACTTTCTGGTAAATTCAATTGGATTTTGTTTTGATAATATCGCATTTTCTTTTATTGATTTACCTTCAAATTGTTTGTTTTTTGATTTTGAACAATAACTAATAATTACTCTATCAAATCCACCAATATTAATAAATCTATTATTTATATACTCTGCAATTTTTATAAATATTTTCTCATTATTTAATCTGTTAATAATTTCTTTATCACTTCCTTGTCTCGACCATAACGGCAAAAATGCACTTAAACTCGTGCTATATGCATTATATGGATATCTGTCAGCTAAAATTGGAACTCCATTATTAATTTCCTTTTGAATTAATTCCAGAAAAATATCAACCTTATGCCAATTATTTTTATTACAAGCTTTTAAGTGAGAAATTTCTAATGAAACCTCTGCCCTTTTAGATATCTCAATAGCTTCTTTGATTGCTTCTATTACACTATCATCTTCATTTCTCATATGAGTCGCATATATTCCATTATATTTTGAAACAACTTTGCTCACTTCAACTAACTCATCTGTTGAAGCATAAGAACCTGGCGCATATTCCAAACCTGTTGACAACCCAAGTGCACCCGCTCTCATATATTCAGACATAATATCTTTCATTTTTTGCATCTGTTTTGCTGTTGGCTTTATATCATTTCTACCAACAACTGCAGCCCTTAAATCACCCTGTCCAACTAATGATACATAATTTACAGCCGTTCCATTATTTTCAAGAGAAATATAAAAATCTTCAATATCTTTCCAATGCGTATTTATTTCATATCTTTTATTTAATTTATTATGAAAATTATTGACATCTTCGCCTCTTAATGGAAACGGAGAAATTCCACAATTCCCTGATATTTCTGTAGTAATTCCTTGCCTTAATTTTCCTTCTGCAAAAGGATTGACAAAAAGTTCTGTATCTGTATGACTATGAATATCAATAAATCCCGGTGAAATAACTTTACCCAATGCATCAATATTTTTTTTAGCCTTCTTTAATGATAAATCACCAATAGCATAAATCTTATCGCCAGAGACTCCTATATCCGCCTTATATCCAATCTTTCCACTTCCATCTATAATTGTTCCATTTTTTATAATTATATCAAAATTATTTGTCATTTGACACCCCTACTGTTAAACTAATTCCTGCATAAATAGAAGTTTTTATGAATTTTCGACGACTTATTTTTTTCAAGCCATATCCACCAATTATTTATTACTACTCTAATGTATCCTTCACGAACAAACTATCGGTTTCCCTATTAATAAAAATATTATTGCTATTTAATATTTTAACATCTTTTTTTACATCATTAATTAAAATATTAATGGAATCCTGTTTTGAATAAATTTTTTCAATATCATTTTTCAACAATTCGTTTTCTTTTTCAACTTCATTTTTTAATCTATTAGTTGAATATCTTACAATATCAATCATTGATCTTTCTATTAAAGTCAGATCTTTTACAAGCATATTATATTCATTTTGAATCTTGTAATATCGAAAATTTAAACTATCAATATTATTATTTAAATCTTGAATTTCAATATTAGATATTTGTTTGAATTGTGAATCAGGAATTTCTGTTGAATTTGTTAAAACTTTATCATTTAATAAAACAAATTGTTGGATTTTTTTATCTAACGAATTAATTTTTTTGAAAACAGATGAAATATATAAACTGCTTTTGGCTTCATAACCACTTATTTCACTTTTAAGCAAATGATATCTATTAGTTAAATTTGATATATACAAAGAATTTTGATCATAATAATACTGCATACTATCTAATTTTACCTTCATTTCAGAAATCTCATCTTTAATATCTGAATTATTATCAGATATTTGACTAATTATATTTTTATTATTTTCCTCAATCTTTTGTTCTACATATAATTTTGACGAAATAGAACAATTGAGAATCAACAATATTGGAAGAAAAATTAGTATTTTTTTTATTATAAAATACATTATTATCTATTTTTTTGAAGTAATTTCAATCATTTTATTTAAAGATAATTTTGCAAATTCTTTAACTTCATCATTTACTGTGATTTGGTTAATAATTTCTCCACTATCTAATTTTTCCAAAATATATAATAATTTTTCTGGTGTATTGCTCGCCATCGTAATACATTGATTTCCGATTTTAGATAGTGACAATATCGTCTTCTTTGGATACATTTCCTTTAATCTATTCACCAAATGATGTTCTGTCCCAACTCCCCAAATAGAGCCATCAGGAGAATCATTAATCGCTTGAATTATTTGGCTTGTACTTCCAAATTCATCTGAATTACTTATAACTTCATTTTTGCATTCTGGATGAGAAATTATTTTTATATTTGGATACTCTTCTCTTAATCGATAAATATCTTCAACAGAAAATCTTTTATGTACACTACAATATCCATCCCATAAAATAACTTTTGCATTTAAAATATCTTCTTTTGAATTTCCACCATACTTTTTATTTCTTTTCCATAAAATAATCTTTTCTTTATCAATTCCCTTTGAAATTGCAGTATTTCCACCAAGATATTGATCTGGGAAAAAAAATATTTTTTCACCTCTTTCCATTGCCCAATCAAATATTTTTGATGCATTAGAGCTTGTACAAACCGAACCATTATTTTTACCAACAAATGATTTTAGATTGGCCGTAGAATTAATATAAGTTATTGGAATAATCTTTTCATCTACTATCGAATTTATCTCTTGCCAAGCATTTTCTACATTTTCTAATGAAGCAAAATCAGCCAATGAACAACCAGCTTTAATTTCCGGAATAACAACCTTTTGAAAGTCAGAACTAATAATATCTGCACTCTCAGCCATAAATTCAACTCCACAAAAAACAATAAATTCCTTATCTTTATTCATTGCAGCTTCTTTGCTTAATTTAAAAGAATCACCACTTATATCTGCAAATTGAATTACATCGTCTCTTTGATAATGATGCCCTAAAATTATAATTTTATTAGAAAGTTTTTCTTTTAATTTTTTAATTTTATAAACTACTTGACTATCAGATTTTAAATCTTCAAATGGTCCCACTCCATTTTCATATGTCATATTTTTCTCCATAATTAATAATCAATTCCCTTTTTTGACAATATCCCTTTTTGGTATGGGTGTTTAATTTCTTTCATTTCCGTCACCAAATCAGCTATTTCAATTATTTTTTTTGTTGCATCTCTACCGGTTAATATCAAGTTTACTTGACTCGGTTTTTTTTGTATAAATTCTATTACTTTTTTTTCCTTCAAAAGCCCCAATGAAATTGCAACAAATATTTCATCTAATATTAATAATTGATATTTATTTGATAACATTTTCTCAGTCACAAATTCTAGCGCATTTTCAGCAGATCCTCTATGCTCTGATTCTGGGATATCATCACCCATAATTTTACAGAATCCTCTTCCCATCTGATGTAACTCAATATTTGGTATGAGTTTTACAGCTTCCATCTCACCATATTTCCAATCACCTTTGATAAATTGCACAATACACACATTCCAATTATAGCCAATACTTCTGAATGCTGTCCCCAAAGATGCCGTTGTTTTACCCTTTCCATTTCCAGTATAAATTAAAATCAATCCATCATTATTTTTTGAATTCAATTTTATTCTCCTGAAACTTGTTCAAATCGCCAATCCATTATTCCACCCCAATTTAGAAGCTTTCGTCTATCATATCCGTGTTTAAACAATATTTCAACAGCAGCTCGAGACCTTGCTCCAGAATAACAATATAAAATTAAATATTTGTCCTTTGGCAATTCATTTATTCTATTAAGTATTTCGCTCCTTGGAAAATGTTTTGCAGTTGGAATATGTCCAGAATCAAATTCCGATTTAGTCCTAACATCTATTATCCAAATTTTTTCATTAGGAGAATCAACCAATTCTTTAAGTTTTTGACCCGTAATATATTTTTTAAGATCAATTGTTGTAGATATTTTCTCATTTTTTAATGCAATCGGTTTTATTTTTTCCACTATTGGTTTTCGAACACAACCAACGATAAGAATAACAGCAATAATTAATAAATATATTTTTTTCATTTTTTTGTCCTCAACATTTTAATCAAAACTAATTTGTCATTAAATAATCGTACAAATATTTTAAATTTCACAAATTACCTTGGATTTTTTATCTTAATTTATATTCATTTATTTTTCTATATAATGTTCTCTCACCAATATTTAATGCCTTCGCAGTTTTCTTTTTATTTCCATTAAATATTTTTAGTGTAGCTTGAATCATTTCTTTTTCCATTTCTTGTATTGTTTTAACTTCTTTAGTATCATTTATAAAATCCTTTTCATCGGTTACACTATGAATATTTTTCATAACATTAGAAATATCCATTAACTGATTTTGACGAAAATTATTTGCATTTATATTCATTTCTAACATTTTCTTTATATCTTCTACTTCTTGTCTCAACACAAATAATTGCCTTAATATTAATTCTCTTTCAATCTGCTCTGAATTTTTATTAACTTTTACCGGAAATCTGGTGTCATAATTTTTGCTGTCATCTTCAATATCTAAATGCTCTATTATTGTTTCCGGTTGAATAATATTCTTCTTTTCAAAAATATATGCAAGTTGAATAAAATTTTTCAATTCTCTTATATTTCCCGGCCAATCATAATTTTGCAACAATTTCATACTATTTGGAGAAAATGGTTTATATGATAAGCCATTCTTATCCGCATATTCCATCATAAATGCATCTGCTAATAGTGGAATATCTTCTTTTCGCTTACTCAATTGAGGAACTTCAATTGTTATAGTTTTCAAACGATAATATAAATCTTTACGAAAATTATTTTTTGCAACTTCTTTTTGCAAATCTTTGTTTGTCGCAGTTAATATTCTAACATTCACTTTTATTGGCGTACTTTCACCAACCCTTGTTATCTCACCTTGTTCTAAAGTACGAAGCAATTTTACTTGTACGGCCAATGGTAAATCTGCTATTTCATCTAACAATATTGTTCCACCATCTGCTGTTTCGAAAAATCCTTTTCTATCATCGTGAGCATCAGTAAAAGATCCTTTTTTATGACCAAACAACTCACTTTCAATTGTTCCACTGGGAATTGCACCACAATTTACTGTGATATATTTTGAATGCTTTCGTAATGATTGTTCGTGAATCGCTTTTGCAACTAATTCTTTACCTGTTCCACTATCACCGGTTATCAAAACAGAAATATCAGTCTTTGCAATTTGGTCAATCAAATTTAATATATTTTGAATGACTTCTGATTTTCCAATAATTCCGTATTTTTTTATAATATTTTGCATTAATTCCCTAATTTGTATTATAGTGTAATTTAAAAAACATGATGTAAATTAAAAAGAAATAACTATAAAAATATTTATTTAATTATTTATTCCATTTTTTGCTTAATTATAAATACCCATTTTGCTTACGCACAATCCATTCAGCAATAGATACAAGTAATAATAATATTAATAAAACGATATTTGTTCTTGATATTAAATAATAATTTTTAAACAATTCAATATTTTTTAAATGTATCAATTTATGCAATAAATTAATATTATTTAATTTTACGAAAATACCATTAGAATTATGCGATAATTTCCTTAAAGAATATTCATCACAACCAATAAATACTTCATTATTACCTTTATTTACCTCAAGTTTCACAGAATCTGACGCTAAAGGTACATTATTGGAAACTAATTGAGAAATTAATTTAAATTTACCTTCAATAACTGGTTTATAATTAAAATAAATTTTTTCACTATTTACAGGAATGTAATTTCTCAATAATTCAGAATTTTTATCATCATATATCATACATATAACCTCTAATGAATCTTTAATATTATTTTGTGTTAAATTTATATTTATTGGAATTTTTATATTTTCATACTTATTAATACTTATAATATTCTCTTCAATATTAATAATCTTTCTCTGATTATTATTTATTAACCACTTTACCATTCCATTTATTAATTTTGAATAATGTCCATTCCATTCTTTATTATACGATGATAATTTCCACCTCCACATTTTAGTGATTGAACAATTTATTGAATTATTTTTCTCGTCCCAACTCATCAGAGATATCTTTGTCTCTTTTTCTGATAATATATTATCACCAACAATTTTACTTCCATTCCAAAATACAGGTGGTATTTTCTTCCAATTAATAACTGATTTTGTAATTAATGAATCAACAAATAAAAAGGAATATTTTTCATTCAAAACAAAATTTTCAATATATTTTGCTTTTTTATTTTTAATATTTTGAAAATCATTATTAACAAATATAAACTTTGGAATATTCTTATCTTTCATTAAAATATTATCTTTTATATTAGAATAACAAATTATCAAATCAGGATTACTCATTGAATTATTTTTTATCCAATCATTATAATTAAATAAATTGTAATTTTCATTTTCGGATAATACTAATTTCATAAATTTAATATCTGGTGAAGGAATATCATAACAAAATACAATATCAAATTGTGATTTGTTAACAGAAATCTTTTGTTTATCATTAATTAATATTACAGTATCTTCAGCTTCCGGAACATAATAAAATGACAATTTATATTCACCGATGTTCAATGCAGAAATCTTTTTTTCTACAACAACTTCTCTTTCTCCCAATATATTTACATCACTAAAATATTGCATTTTATCATTATTTATTCTGTATTTTACTACTCCATTTAAATTATTTTTACTCTTATTCTTTAAATTTAATTTTAATGAGAATTCCTTGTTTTCTTTAATAATATTTGGTTTCTCTAAATTTACTAATTCTATATTATTAACATTTTCTGTCTTGCCAATTCCTATAGAATGAATTTTTACATCATTTTTTAATTTCATATTATCGATCATTTTTCCATAATGACTTTGCCCATCTGAAACAAGAATAATCGAATTTAAATCGTCTTCGGAATTTTTAGCTATCGCCGAAAACAACATATTTGAAATATTTGTATAATTTCCATTATATTTTATATTATTGATTTTATTATAATTAATCTCTGTTAATTTATCATGCCCATAATAATGTTTAATGTTAGCTTGATTATTTAAAAAACTATAAAACTCTGAATTCATAATTATTTTGGAATAATTATCATCTTCAATAGCTTTCCCCATACTCTTTGAATCGTCCCAAACAAATGCAACTATCGGCTTTTTCACAATCGTTTTTTTAATATTAATTTTTAAATTAATAATAAATAAAATAAATATTAAAGTTGCAATAGTTCTAAAAATAATTATCGAATATTTATTTATTTTTGAAATTTTAGACTTATTAACAAATTTAAACAACCAAAAGATATATACAAAAATGAAAAATATAATTAGAATATATAAATATAAATTATTTGATATTTGAAATGAAGTATTCAATTCAATCTATTTTTACGATTTATGACTCATCAATTTTTAAATTGGGAACAGCATTAATATTTAACTCAGAAAACCAATTATTATTGTAATATAATACACCTGTCGCCCCCACCATTGCAGCATTATCTGTGCAATATTCTAAAGGTGGATAATATAAATTTATATTATTATTTTGGGCAATACTTTTCATTTTTTTTCTAAGTTTACTATTTGCTGCAACACCTCCAGCCAATACCAAATTATAATGTTTGGTTTTCTTTACCGCTCTTAACATTTTTTCACATAAGACATCTACAACAGCAGTTTGAAAACTTGCCACTACATCTTTTGCCATATCATCATTAACTATCGGATTATTATTAATATAATTTAAAACAGATGTTTTTAATCCACTAAAACTAAAATCTAAAGAATCTTTACCAAGCATAGCTCTTGGAAATTTAACGAATTTGTCATTTGCATTCTTTGACATTTTATCAATCACAGGACCACCAGGATATCCAATTTTTAATAATCTCGCCACCTTATCAAAAGATTCTCCGGCAGCATCATCTAATGTTTGTCCCAATATTTTAAACTTCTTGATTCCTTGAACATCAATTAACATAGTATGCCCACCAGAAACTAATAAACATAAAAAAGGTGGTTTTAAATCTGGATATTCCAACATCGGTGCATATAAATGACTTTCAATATGGTTAACAGCGATAAATGGTTTATTTAATGAAAGTGCCAATCCTTTAGCAAAATTTAATCCAACTAATAATGCCCCCATTAATCCCGGACCATAAGTAACTGCTATTCCATCTAACTCGTCTAATGAATATTCGCTGTCAGATATTGCCTTTTCTACCACTTCAGAAATAACTTTCAAATGTTCTCTACTAGCCAATTCAGGAACAACACCACCATATTTTTCGTGAATTACTTGAGAATATACAATATGTGAAGATACATCAAATCCTCGTAACACAGCAGCACTTGTTTCATCACAGGAAGATTCAATTCCCAATATTATTGGATTATTTTTTTTCAAACACAACCTCTATGTTATTCGGTATTATTTTTTTACAATTAATTATATCTTTTGGAATCTTTATAATTGGTGTATAATATATTTTATTTGGAATCCACTGTTTGGAATAATCAAAAATAACTTTAAATTCATTATTAGAAACTTTTTGTAATTTATTATTTCCACCAATAACCACTAAAGAAACTGTTTTGGGAATAAATCTAACAATAAAATCTTCTGGAATATTAACACCCTTAATCTTTATATCTGTGAACTCCTTTTCTCCAATTATTTCAACATCACCGCTTACCGTAACATTTTTCTTTTCAAATTTTATAAATTCAGGATTAGGATTTATATAATCTGTTATTTTAACAAAAGACAAATCAACTTTTTCTAACAACAATTTTTCTGTTTCTATTGTATCTAATTTTTCAATAATACTTTTAGGACCCGTCACATTTACATTGTATTCTGAGAGAACAATTGGTTTACTAAATATATATCCGGGCTGTAATTTTATTTCACTAATTAATTTAATTGGAATTAATTTTGATACTTTTTCATCTAGTTGGATATCGATTGAATCAGGATACACAATATCTAACAATTCAATACCATTTTTTGGTAAATATATAAAATTAGGATATTTTTCATAATATTTCTTTAAATTAATATTACCACTTTTATCAATTTCGCTAATATCTAATATTAATTTTACTCTTTGAAAATATTTTGAAATAATTAAATTAGTTCCGGAACCAGCTAATCTGACAAAAGCACTTGTTGGAATATTATTTTTCAAAACCTTATTTGACATTGGATTATACTTTTCGATAGGAACTTCGACTATAATGGTATAATTCAATCCACTAACTATAACTACCCATAATACAACAGCCATTAAAAACACAACAATCTTATTTAATATATTTCCTTTCATGATTAAAATTTAAGATATTTTATTGATAAATAAAATTAAATATTTAATAATCTGAAAAAAAAGGGGCAAAAAGCCCCTTTCTTATTAAAATTCAATATTATTAAATCTTATTTCTCTTCTTTTCCTTCTTCTTCTTCAGATTTAACAACTTTCTTTTTTGAAGTTTCTTTTTTTTCTTTTTTCTTTGCTGGTTTTTCTTCAACAACAACTTCTTCTTTAGCTTTATCTTCAAC
>JAOZRH010000011.1:0-6336 GCA_029931905.1 Fidelibacterota bacterium | reverse complement strand
ACTTAGTTTAGATTTAATATCATCAGAAATTTCAATTTTTTGTGTTGCAGCTTCTTGTTGTCCCATTATTTCAGCAACATCTTTTTCTTCTTCAGTCATATTCAAATCATCTTTAGATAAAACTATTTTGTTATCATCTTGGTTTAATTCAACAACTCTCAATTCCAAATCACTACCAATATCAACATTTTTTGTTAATTCTCTCTTTGCAGAACGAGATAGTGTATATAATGGCACAATTGCTTCAATCATTGGTTCAGGTAAATCTAAAATAATTCCTTTTTCTAGAATTTTAATAACTTTTGCCTTTACAAGTGCTCCAACCTTATATTTCTCTTCAATTGCATCCCAAGGATTTTCTTTTAATTGTTTATAACCAAGAGAAATCTTTTTATTTTCAATATCTACACTTAGAATTTTAACTTCTATTTCATCACCATTATTAAAAATTTCTTTTGGATGTTTAATTCTTTTCATCCAAGCCATATCTGAAATATGCAATAAACCGTCAATACCATTTTTCAATTCAACAAATGCACCATAATGAGTTAAATTACGAATAATTCCTTTTACAACCATGCCTTCTACAAAAATTTCAGTTATTGATTCCCAAGGATTAGGTGTTAATTGTTTAACTCCAAATGATATTTTTCTATCATCTGAATTTATTGACAATACTTTTGCTTTTACTTTTTCACCCATAGAAAATAATTCTGAAGGATGTTTGATTTGTTGTGTCCAGCTCATTTCACTTATATGAATCAAACCTTCAACGCCCTCTTCTAATTCAATAAAAACACCATAGTTTGTAATTGAAACAACTTGACCTTCTACCTCTGAACCAACAGGATATTTTTCTTCAATACTTTCCCAAGGATGTGAAGTCATCTGTTTTAGTCCAAGAGAAACTCTTTGTTTTTCCGTATCATAATCAATTACTTTCACTTCAATTACATCACCAATATTACAAACTTCTGAAGGATGATTTACTCTACCCCAAGACATATCTGTAATATGCAACAAGCCATCTACTCCACCTAAATCAATAAATGCACCAAAATCAGTAATATTTTTAACTTTACCCTTAACAATCTGGTCAACTTGAATTTGACTTAACAATTCTTCTCTTACTTCTTTTAGTGATTCAATTAATATTTCTTTATGACTAATTACTATATTTTTACGAGCTTCATTTATATTTACAATTTTGAAATCCATTGTCTTTCCGATATATGAATCAAAATCGATAACAGGATTAACATCAATTTGTGAACCAGGTAAAAAGGTATCAACACCAAATACATCTACAACCATTCCACCTTTAATTCTCTTCTTGATTTCTCCTTGGATTATTTCGCCACTTTCATATTTTTCTCTTAATTCTTCCCATGCTTTTAGGAAATCTGCTTTTCTTTTTGAAAGGATTAATTGACCTTCTGCATCTTCTAATTTTTCAACAAAAACTAATATTTCATCGCCTGGTTCTGGAATATTTTTTCCAAATTCATCAATTGAAATAATACCTTCTGATTTAAAACCAATGTCAACATAAACATCTTTATCGCCAACACGAATTACATGACCATTAACAACATCGTCATTTCCAAATTTTTTCAATGTTCTTGAATAAATATTAATTACCTCTTCATCTTCTTCTGGTAATTTTTCTATTAAATCTTCTCTTTCATAAGTTTTTAAGTTATTATAAACATCACCAATATTAATTTTTTCTGCCTCAGATACTGGTATTTCCTGAGGGTTTTGTTCCAAATTTTCCTTCAATTCTTCGACCATTAATTTTCCTCCATTAAAGTCTTGATCATTTTTATCTATTCTACTAATTATCTCATTCGTTTGTTCTTCAATTGTCATTTTTGATGTATCAATTACAATACTATCTTCCGCTTTTTTTAACGGCGATTCTTTTCTAGTTGAATCATATTCATCTCGTTTACTTAATCGCTCTTTTACATCCTCTAATGTCAAATTATTTTCATTTGATAAATCTTTTAATCTTCTTTTTGCTCGCTCTTCTAAACTCGCATCAATAAAAAACTTATATTTTGCTTTTGGGAACACTACTGTTCCAATATCCCTACCATCAATTACAGAATTTTTACTTTCAGAGATTTGTCTTTGCAATTTAACCATAGTTTTTCGAACTTCAGAAATGGCACTTACTGCACTTACATTTTCCGTAACATCTTTTTCTCTAATTCTTTCCGTAACATCAATACCATTTAATAGTATTTTTCCATCAACAAATTGAATATTTGAATTATTTGCTTCTTCAATTATTTTTTCATTATCATCAATTGAAATATTGTTATTAATAACACCAAGTGTCAATGCTCTATACATTGCTCCCGTATCTAAATAAACAAACCCTAATTTTTCGGCCACTATCTTCGCAGTAGTGCTTTTTCCAGATCCAGATGGACCATCAATTGCTATTATCAAATATTTCCTCTTCTTTTTCTCAAAGCTGATTAATATATACAATATTTCTATTAATTACAAATATTTATTCATTATTTGTATTATTTAACATTAAAATATATTTTGTTTATTTTTAATTACTTAACTAAACAATTTATACAGTTCATAATATCCATCTAAATCAATCGCTTCTGCCCTCAATTTCCAATCAAATTTATCTTTATATTCTTCCTTATAAAAAACACCTAAACTATTTTTTAATTGCTTTCTTCGTTGATTGAATGCAGTACGAATAATCTTATGAAAAAAATCTAAATTATCTATTTTATATTTTAGTTTTTTATGGAATTTTAACTCAACAACTGCAGATTCTACCTTTGGAATTGGTCTAAAAACTTGATTTGGAATCTTATACAATAATTTTGCATCACAATAAAGTTTGCTATAAACAGACAAAATTCCATACTTTTTTGATCTTGGTTTTGCAACTAATCTTTCTGCAAATTCCTTCTGAATTGTAATTAATGATGATTTTATTCTTTCCCTATATTGAAACATTTTAATAATAATTTGACTGGAAATATTATATGGTAAATTACCAATCATTTTATCAATTGGTAAAAATTGTTCCCAATCAACTTTTAAAATATCGCCTTCAATTACACTTACATTTTCGCTTTCTAAGTATTTGTTTTTTAATAATTTTGCCAATTCGGTATCATATTCAATTAATAGCAAATTATTAACAGATTCTGCCAAGTAATTTGTTAAAGCACCAAGTCCTGGACCAATTTCAACAATTGTTTCATCCATTTTTGGATCAATATACTTTATTATTTTTAAAATAATATTTTTATCAATAAGGAAATTTTGCCCAAGCGATTTTTTCGCAATATGTTCATTAGGATTCAATACTTTATTCCTTTTACGAATCTGTTTTAATATTATTTTTGTACAAAATTCTCAAATCTTAAACAATTCTTCTGCATTTTTTGTCGTTACCTTTTCAACTACCTCGAGTTTAACTCCAAATATTTCAGAATATTTTTTAGCAATTTCAATAACAAAACTAGGTTCACAAGTTTTACCTCTGAAAGGAATAGGTGCCATAAATGGAGAATCTGTCTCAATCATCAACTTATCCAATGGTAAATTAGAAACAACTTCACGAGCTTTTTTACTAAAAGTTACAACTCCGGTAAATGAAACTAACATCCCCTTCTCAATAATATTTTCAGCAAACTTCAAATCACTTGAAAAACAATGCATTTGACCATTAAAATAGTCCACTTTTTCCATTATCTCCAACACATCGCTATCGGCATCACGATTATGAATTATTATTGGTAATTCTAAAGATTTTGCAAATTCTAATTGTTCTTGAAATATTCGCTTTTGGCTCTCTTTTCCTGAATAATCTCTGTAATAATCTAAACCTATTTCGCCTATCGCAATAACATTTTCATTTTTGGAATAATGTTCTATTTTTTCTAAATATTTTTTTTCTGCCTTTTCTGAATAATTAGGATGAATCCCAACGGCCGAATAAATTTCATTGTATTCTTCTGACAATTCTATTGATTTTTCAGATGAAATAACATCAATAGATGGAACAATAATTTTACAAACTTTATTCTTTTTTGCTCTCTCTAAAAATGGGACAACATTTTCAATAAACGGTTCCAAATTCAGATGTGCATGTGTATCAATAAACATAAAATACCTATAAAATTTTATTCATATCAAATCTTGGAAATAATGCTTTTATTTTAGCAATTTCATTTCCTTCCACAAGTCCAGACCATTTGAGTATTGTCTCGGATTTATCGCCATTATTCAAAACATTAAAGAAATCATTCATTTTTGAAGGCATTACAGGATAAAGCAATCCTGTTGCAACCCTCAAACTAGCCAATGCAGAATATAAAACTGTACCTGTACTTTCTAAATCTACCTTTACAGTTTTCCATGGTTCTTTTTCTTCTAAATATTTATTTATTGAACTGACATATTTTATTATTTTATTCAATATTTCATCTACACGAAAATTTTCCAATAATGAAAATACTTCTTCGGTTAAAATTTCTGAATTACTTTTTAACAACTCTTCACTTTCTGTCAATTTATTTAATTTTGGAATTTTACTATCATAATTTTTATGTATAAGTTTAAAAATTCTGTTAACTAAATTTCCAAGATCGTTTGCAAGATCAGAATTATATACTTGATAAAATCTCTTTTTCGAAAAATCAGAATCACTAAATAACGGTCCATTCTTCAATAAAAAATATTTAAAAGCATTATCACCAACATTTCCAAAATATTCCCTAATTGTGTCAAGATCAATAAAATTTCCTAATGATTTACTCATTTTTTTACCTTCGCTCATCCACCAACCATGTGCAAAAATCGTTTTTGGAAGTTCAATATCACATGCCATTAACATCGTTGGCCAATAGACACAATGTGTTGTTAAAATATCTTTTCCAATAAGATGAACTGCTGGCCAATAACGATTAAAATATTCATCATCAACAGAATATTTTATTGCACTTATATAATTTATCAAAGCATCAAACCAAACATAAGTTACAAAATCTTTGTCAAATGGTAACTCAATACCCCAAGAAAGTCTAGTTTTTGGACGAGAAATACATAAATCTCTCAGTGGTTGCTTCAAAAATCCAAGCACTTCATTACGACGATTTTCAGGTTGAATAAAATTTTTATTTTCCTCAATATGCTGAATAAGTTTATCCTGATATTTACTCATTTTAAAGTAATAATTTGTTTCACTTATTCTTTTTACTTCACGATAATTACCTTCTTCATATTCTTTCTGAGTAATAAATAACTCTTCTGCAACACTATACCATCCTTCATATTTATCTTTATATATTTCACCCTTTTCAAACAAATCTGTAAGTATTTTCTTTACAACTTTTTCGTGACGCTCTTCTGTAGTTCGAATAAAATCATCATTGTGTAAATCAATTTCTTTCCATATTTCACGAAATTGTTCTGAATACTTATCACAATGTTCTTGTGGAGAAATCCCGTTTTTTTCCGATGCTTCTTGAACTTTTTGTCCATGTTCATCAGTGCCAGTAAGAAAATATACATCTTCCTCCTTCATTCGATGATAACTCGCTAATACATCTGCAAGAATAGTTGTATAAAGACTTCCAATATGTGGTTCCGCATTTACATAATACAAGGGTGTTGTAACATAAAATTTATTTTTCATTTTGCTTTAATTACCTGTTTATTTTTCTAATAATTTAATTATTTCGTCAGCAATATCATCAACTTTACCCTCACCAGAAACTGTAATTAACAATTTCTTTTTAATAAAATATTCAATCAAAGGTTCGGTATTTTTTTTATATACTTTTAAACGATTTACAATTGTTTCTTTTTTGTCATCACTTCTTTGATATAATTCACCACCACATTTTGAACATTTTGCTTCTGAAGGTTTTCCATCTGGAAAGCTGAATATGCCTTGACATTCTTTACAAGTCCATCTACTACCCAATCTTCTAATAACTTCTTCTTCTGCCACATCAACTAAAATCGCAGATGATAATGGTGCATTTTTTTCTTCTAACATTTTCATTAATGCTTCGGCTTGCGGTTTTGTTCTTGGAAATCCATCTAAAATATATCCAACACCTTCACTTTCGAATTTATCAATATATATTTCTAAAATATTTATCATTACAGAATCTGGAACCAATTCCCCTTTTTCAATGAATTTTTTGGCTTCTAAACCAACAGAACTCTGTTTTTTCATTTCATTTCTTAATAAATCACCAGTGGATAATTTCTTTAAATTCATTTTTTCTTTGATAATATCCGATTGTGTTCCTTTTCCTGATCCCGGAGGGCCTAATC
>JAOZRH010000102.1 GCA_029931905.1 Fidelibacterota bacterium | reverse complement strand
AAAATAATAAAATTATATTTGGATTTATTAAAAAAAAATTATATTATTGGGGGTATTTGAAAAAGCGAGAGTAGCTCAGTGGTAGAGCCCCACGTTGCCAACGTGGCTGTCGCGAGTCCGAATCTCGTCTCTCGCTCAAAGAAATAGACATCCAAGAATATAATTTTTTGGATGTTTTTGTTTAGAAATGTAAAATAATCCGATTAAATTGTATCAAAGGAGATAAAAATGAAAAATAAATATTTATTCGTAGTGCTAATCAGTATTTTTTCAATTGTTTTTTATGCAAATGCAACAATATCTGAATTACCAAATAAAATTGTAAAATTAAGTGCATCTTTGGAAAATGATTCAATTGAGAAAGGCGAAAATTTTAAAATATTATTAGAAATGAATATTGAAGATGGTTGGCATATTAATAGTAATAAACCACTTGATGAATATGTAATTCCCACTGAAGTAAAAGTTGATATAATAAATGGTGTGGATATTAAAAATATAATATATCCTGAACCAAAAATAATTGTACTTGAATCGTTAGGAGGGAAGACATCTACTTTTGAAGGAATTACACAAATTGAAATAAATGGAATTATTGATTCTGAATATAGATATGATAATATTGAATTTTTAATAGATGTTACTTATCAAGGGTGTAATGATGAAATGTGTTTAGCTCCAATTACAAAATCAATTTCCATGGTAACTAAAATAAAAGAAGAAAGTAAAATTGTAAATGAAAACGATGCCATTATAAAAAGTAGCGAAAATAAAGATACTAAAGAAAAAATTGATGAAGACAATAATAAACAAAATTTAAAATCTTTTGAGAACGAAAATACTTCAACAGATGATAATAATGAATTTGGAGATAAGGGGTTTTTACTCATTTTAATTATAGTGTTTTTTGGTGGATTAGCATTGAATTTAACTCCTTGTGTTTATCCGTTAATACCAATTACAATAGGATATTTTGCAAATCAATCGGGTAAAGGTTCGAGTGTATTAAAAGCAAGTATGTATGTTTTAGGAATTGCAATCACATATTCAATATTGGGAACAATGGCGGCTTTATCAGGAAATATGATGGGAAGTTTATTAACAAATCCAATTGTTTTAATTGCAATCTCAATTGTTATGATTTTATTGTCATTAAGTATGTTTGGTGTCTATGAATTTCGTTTACCGTCTGGTTTAATGAATATTGGAAGTGGAAGTCAAGCTGGAGCTATTGGATCTTTAATTATGGGACTTACAATGGGTATTGTTGCTGCTCCTTGTGTTGGTCCGTTTGTAATTGGATTATTAACTTATGTTGCAAAATCAGGTAATCCATTAATTGGGTTTATTATGTTTTTTGTTTTGTCTTTGGGACTTGGATTACCATATTTATTTCTTGGAATATTTTCTGATAAAATTGGTAAATTACCAAAATCAGGTGAATGGCTTAATGGTGTGAGAATATTTTTTGGATTAGTTTTAATTGGAATGGCAATTTATTTTATTAATCCGCTACTTGGTGAAAATATAAGAAAATTAGTATTACCAGCATATATGATATTTGCAGGATTCTATTATGCGGTAATCGATAATTCTGGTAAACAATCACAATGGTTTTTGAAAGGAAAAATTGCATTAAGTATAATTATTATTGTTCTTGGTGTTTGGTTAATTAAACCAGCAAGTGAAAATGTTCAAAAATTGAATTGGAAAAAATATTCAATAGAAAATATTCAAAAGGCAGATGAAGAAGATAAGTATGTTATGATAGATTTTTTTGCAGATTGGTGTATTCCATGTAAAGAGCTTGATGAATTAACATTTTCAGATCCAAAAGTTCAAAAAATGTTATCAAATATTGTTGTTGTAAAGGCAGATTTAACTAAAAGTAGTGATGAAGTTAATCAATTAAGAAAAATGTATAATGTTGTTGGAGTTCCAACAATAGTATTTTTAGATAAAGATGGAAATAGAATAGAAGATATGAGATTTTCTGGATTTATGAATGCTAAGAATTTTATAGAACATTTAAAAGTTATTAATTAATTATCAAAATCAATTGTAATTATCGCATCTTCTCTTTTTATAGGAATTTTATAATATCCCTTTTTAATGTGCAATAAATCATCGTGAATAGAATTTATTAATTCATCAGGTACTTCGTCAGTTGGAAAAGAAATATACGGATAAACTTTATATTCACCTGACAAAATATCAAAAGAATTATAATGTATATTTATATTACTAACAATTTGTCTTATATGATTTGTAGATAATATTTCATACTCATATTTTAATTGATATTGTGCAAATTGTTTAATTTTCATTCCAACGATGTCACAATCATCTTGTCTTAATATTACAGTTTTATTTAGTGGATCAGAGAGTGATTCTAATATCAACCCTGTTTGAATTTCTCCTCTGTAAGGATAATGAAGTGGTTGTAAATATGTGTGAATTAGAAATGTATAGTTGGTGTTAGATGTTAATTCTACAACAACATTAATTGTATCATTATGTCCAAATGTCTTACTAGTGATGCCATTTTCTACTACATCAGTTTTTATACTTAATAATTTTTGTAAATTGATGATGTTTGATAATTTACCATTTTTATTTATATTGTCTTGAATTGACGAAAATTCACCGTTAGAAAATGAGATTGTAACACTCTGTATTTCGTAATTTGACAACCAAAAATATAATTGATAATCACCATTAAATCCACCGCCATCATTTTGTGCTTCTGCAGGTGGAATTACTATTTTAAATTTTCCTTCGTCATCTGTGTATGTGCCAAGATTAAATTCTTCTAACCACACATAAATGCTATCATAAGAATCATTACTATCACTTAAAATAACAGTTCCTGTAAGTGATTTTTCTTTTACTTCATCGTTTTGCCAAAATGGATTTGATGTGCAAGATAATAAAATAAACATTAGCATCATAAAAATAAAAATTAAGTATTTTTGATTGCTTATCATATTTTTATTCCTCCTGACAAATAAAATCGTCTATCTTTTATAGCAATTCCTTCAAAAATTACTTGATCGTCTAAAATATTTTTTCCACTAATTGAAATATAAGTTTTAACTTTCCAAATGTTAAAATTCTTTTTAAATTGAATATCAAGTCCTTCAAAAGAGCCAAGTTCCATATTTTCTATTTTAAGTATTCCATCATTATTTATTTCATTTACAACAAGTCCTATAGATCCTGATTCTTGAAAAAATTGCATATTAAAATGTAACGACTTATAATTAATTGTTAACCCGGATATTATTTTTTTTGTAGGTTTGAATGGAAATGCCATCTTATCATCAATAAAATATCTTGATATAGAAAGGTTGAATTTGAAAATACCATTTGAAAAAAATGGTGTGATGGAAGATTCAATTCCAAATATGTTTGCATCGCTATAATTGTCATAATATTGTACTGTACTGCCTTTTAAACGAATCATTCGCATTTTGTTTGTATAGGAATTCGTGAATACTGAAAATGTTAACAAAATTTCAGAAATAAAATTATTATTTAGTTTATTAATTGATAGAGTATTAACCATCTCAAAATTACTTTTATATTCTGTTAATAATGAGTTGCCATTCTCAGAGATTGGAAATCTAATAGATGTAATTTGTTGATAAAGTGATGGAATTTTAAAACCTGACGAATAATTGAAATTTACTTTATAATGATAATTTATTGGGGTTGCAATAAAGGAAGTTGAAATCATATACGATTTTTCTGACCAAGCAGTATTAATTGAATCGGATAATAATTGAATATTTGGAATATCAATTTTTGAATCAGAAACATTTTCATATACAATATTAAATTGAACACTATGTAAATCAAAAGGATATGATAATTCTGTGTTTTTAAATTGTAGGCCTGTTGATATTTTATTTTCGTTTCTTTGAAAATCGTTAATAATATTTCTATAATTTTCTAAAACATCTGAATACTTTTTTTGATAACCAAAATAAAAATCTAAATTATCTGTTTTATAAGTGTGATCGTATTGATAAATTTTCGTATCATCTTCAATAATTCTTTTACGAGTTGAATCATTATAAACCCAATTGTGTGACTGATCTGCATTTTGATTTGAAAAATAAAAACTACTTTTCCCGAGTTTTGTGAAATTTTCTGTAAATCTAAAATTCATATATGTTTGATTAGTTTCTAAAGTATCAAAAATATGATCATTACCATAGTTTCTATTATTTTGTAAATAATTTACATCTATTTTGTGTTTTTTTTCATCATCAATGTTTTTACCAAATGGAAAAGATGAACCAATTGTTAAATTTGATGAGGTATTTAAAATACTTGTGTTTATTGTGTCAATATAATTTAATTGTGATGAAGCATCAGAAAAACTAACAAAAGAATTTATACCAAAAATGTTTTTATATACATTTACATTCCATTTTCCTGAATTGTAAGACCCAATTTGTTGTCCAAATTTTATTAAATAATCGTGTTTATATTTTGGTATAAAGTTAATAACTGCCGAGGAATTGTGTGCACCAATCGAAGCAACATTATTACCCCTGACAACATCAATATGATCCAAAATATCTTCATTTATAAGTGATAAGTCAGAATTGTTATTGAAATTATTATTTATCGGAATTCCATCGTAAAGAATTAATACTTCATCACTATTACTTCCTCGAACAGATATATTTTTTTCGCCATTTAATTTTTCATCAATATGAATACTTTGTTCGTTTTTTAAAATATCTGAAACATCAACATTACCAATATCTTCAAATGTTGCTGATGAAATTGTTGTTATTACATTTCTAAGTTCTTGTTTATATTCATATTGATTTTGTTCGCCATAATAATTGATATTTTTAAATTGAAATATTTTTTCAATTAATTTTATTTTAGAATTATTTTTAAATTTGTTAAATTCAATTTCTTTAGTTTTATATTTTACATGATTAATTGTTATAATATTTGTTTTTAAATTCAATGTATCAACGGATAAATAAAAATATCCAAAATTATTTGTAATAGTTCCGATGTATGATTTTTTTATTGAAATATTTACATTTGAAATTGGTTTTTTTGTAGCAGAATCAATTATTGTCCCTTTTATCACAATATTATTCCCAAATAATTGAATAAAAATAAATAAACTTAGAACAATTAAATATATTTTGTATTTCATACTTTCTCCAATAATATGCTAAAATGTACAATATAGTATGATTATATCATAGTATTAAAATTATTAGAAGTTTGTAATTTTGTTTTTCGTACTCAAAAAAGATATAAATTATTTAAGTAAAATTGTCACAAATGAAATATAATTTTTATATTTTATTTGTTATAATATTTTTTTACATTTACAGCTATGAAAAATGAAAATATTAGAAACTTTTGCATAATTGCACATATTGATCACGGAAAATCAACATTAGCAGATAGAATGTTGGAAATTACTGGTACACTTAGTAAATTTCAGATGAAAGCTCAAATTTTAGATGATATGGATTTGGAACGGGAAAGAGGTATAACAATTAAATCTCATCCTATAAAAATTATTCATAATTCTAAAAATTCTAAAAAATATACATTTAATTTGATAGATACTCCTGGACATGTTGATTTTAGTTATGAAGTTTCAAGAAGTTTAGCTGCTTGCGAAGGGGCAGTATTATTAGTTGATGCATCTCAAGGAATTGAGGCACAAACCGTTACAAACGCATATTTAGCGATTGAAAACGATTTAGAAATTATACCCGTTATAAATAAGGTAGATCTTGTTGGAGTTGAAATCGAATCAATAAAACAACAAATGATTGATCTTATTGGTTGTGATGATGAAGACATAATGATGATAAGTGCAAAAACTGGTTTAGGTGTGCCAGAGCTTTTAGAAGAAATCGTAAAGAAAATTCCACCACCAGATATACAAATTGAAAAACCAGCTCGTGCATTAATATTTGACAGTATTTATGATAGTTATCGTGGTGCAATTCCATATTTGAGAGTATTTGACGGAGAATTTAGAACTGGTCAAAAAATTCACATAATGTCAACTGGTAAAGTATATGAAATTACAGAAGTTGGAGCATTTCATTTAAAACGAAAAAAAACTGGAGTATTGAAATCTGGTGATGTTGGATATGTAGTATGTCAAATTAAAAATATACAAGATTTAAAAGTTGGTGATACTGTTACTACTGTTGAAAATTTAGCTAAAGTTCCGTTGAAAGGATATCAAGAAATGAAACCAATGGTGTTTTCGGGTCTATATCCGGTACAAAATGATGATTTTGAAGAACTCAGGAGTGCTTTAGAAAAACTAAAACTAAACGATGCATCGCTTCAATATGAACCTGAAACAGCAGAGGCATTAGGTTTTGGATTTAGATGTGGATTTTTGGGAATGTTGCATTTGGAAATTGTAAAAGAACGATTAGAAAGAGAATTTAATCTTGAATTGATTACAACAGTTCCAAATGTTGAATATCATGTAGTTCTAAGATCTGGCAAAGAAGTTGTAATGGATACACCTTCAAAAATGCCTGATGCAGGAAGTGTAGATTATATCAAAGAACCATTTATAAAAGCTGAAATAATTTGTCCAAGTGAATATATTGGAAACTTAATGATGTTGGCTCAAGAAAAGCGTGGAACTTATAAGAATACTCATTATTTAGATGCAGTAAAAGCACAAATTATATATGAAATTCCACTTTCTGAAGTGATATACGATTTTTATGACAAATTAAAATCAGTTAGTAGAGGATACGCATCATTTGATTATGAATTTATTGGATATAGAAAAGCAAATTTGGTAAAACTTGATATATTCATTAACAATGAACCAGTAGATGCACTATCTGTAATAATTCATAGAGAAAAATCACAATTCCAAGGAAGAAAACTTGTAGAAAAGTTAAGAAGTTTGATTCCAAGACAACAATTCCCAATACCAATTCAAGCGGCTATTGGTTCAAAAATAATTGCTCGTGAAACTGTTAAAGCATTAAGAAAAAATGTAACTGCCAAATGTTATGGTGGAGATATTTCACGAAAAAGGAAATTACTTGAAAAACAAAAAGAAGGTAAAAAACGGTTAAAACAAGTTGGGTCGGTAGAAATACCACAAGAAGCGTTTGTTGCCATTTTACAAATTGATGATAAATAAAGTAAGTTTAAAAAAAAATAGATGTTTTTGTTTTGTAGATTTATAAGGTATAAAACTATTGGATAAAAAACTAAAAACATACATAAGGTTTTATGAAATTTTAGTAGAGATAATTATTAAAATATTTTGAAAGTTTTTTAAATTGAGATTAAATAAATATATTTTAACAAAAAAGGAAAAAAGGGGAAAAATGAAAACATTAAAAATTCTGATTATAGTGATAATTACAACTATATCATTATTAGCTTTTAGCGGTGGAACAGGGACT
>JAOZRH010000269.1 GCA_029931905.1 Fidelibacterota bacterium | reverse complement strand
TTCGTTTGCTACAAAAATTAAATATTGGTGAAACAATTAGAGAAAACGGTCCAAATACTCATTTAGCAAAGGCTGGAACTCCAACAATGGGTGGATTATTAATTCATTTATCTGTGATTGTTCCAATTCTTCTTTGGGCTGATTTATCCAACAAATATATTCAATTATCTTTATTTGCAACAATTTGGATGGGAGCAATTGGCTTTTTAGATGATTATCTTAAAGTTGTAAAAAAATTAAAAGATGGCCTAATTGCAAGATATAAATTACTTGGACAATTTATTCTTGGTTTGATTGTTGCTTTAATTATGTATTATTTACCAGCAATTGACACTTTAAATTCCTGTACAACAATTCCATTTGTAAAAAATTCTGTAATCGATCTCGGATATTTTTATATCCCAATTATTATAATTTTCATTACAGGATTTTCAAATGCTGTAAACTTAACAGATGGTTTGGATGGTTTATCTTCTGGACTTCTTGCTATTGTTGCAATTGTAATGGCTCTGGTAGCTTACATTACTGGTAGAATAGATTTTACCAATTATTTGAATATCTTATATCTTCCCGGAGCTGGTGAATTGACAGTTTTTCTATCTGCGATGACTGGTGGAATGTTAGGATTTTTATGGTTCAATGCGAAACCTGCAGAAGTATTTATGGGTGATGTTGGTTCATTAGCATATGGTGCAACAATAGGAACAACCGCCGTATTACTTAAAAAAGAATTAATTCTAATAATTATCGGTGGAATTTTTGTAATTGAAGCAATAAGTGTGATATTACAAGTTTCTTATTTTAAATTTACATTTCGTAAATATGGAAAGGGAAAAAAGTTATTTAGAATGGCACCAATTCATCATCATTTTGAACTATTGGGTTGGGCAGAATCAAAAATTGTAATTCGTTTTTGGATTTTGGGCATCTTATTAGCATTAATTTCATTAGCAACATTTAAAATTAGATAGTATTTATGATAGATGTAAAAAATAAAAATATTACCATATTAGGTGCAAAAAGAAGTGGCATCGGAGTAGCAAAATTACTCGCTCACCATCAAGCAAATGTATTAATTAGCGATAATAATAAAAATGCGGTTGATGAAAAAACTAAACAATTATTAAATAGTTTATATATAAAAAGTGAATTTGGATTGCATAGCGACAAAATATTAAATTCTGATTTTGTCATTATAAGTCCCGGAATTCCAGACACAATTCCAATTATTCAGAAAATCAAAAAATTAAATATTCCAATAATGTCAGAAATTGAAATTGCATATCATTTCGCAAAATCACCGATTATTGCTATTACTGGATCAAATGGTAAATCAACGACAACAAAATTAACGGAATCTCTTTTAAATGGAACTGGTAATCTGGCAATTGCTTGTGGAAATATTGGATTTGCATTTTCTGAAGCAGTTTATAACTCTATAAAAAACAACACTAATCCAATTTATATTGTAGAAATCAGCAGTTTTCAATTGGAAAATATTATTAATTTCAGACCAAATATTGCCTTATTGTTAAATATCACACCAGATCATCTTGATAGATACAATTCCTTTGATGAATATGCAGAAACAAAAGCACAAATATTTAAAAATCAATCAAAAGATGATATTTCAATTATCAATATTGACGATAAAAATGTTGTAAAATTTTCAAACCCAAAGTCTAATATTATAAAAATTTCTTTAAAAGAAAATATTGATCAAATCGCATACTTTGACAAAAACTATTTTCATTACAAAATAAATGCTAAATGGTATAAATTAGAAAAAAATAAAATTCAATTAATTGGCAAACATAATCAATACAATATTTTATTTGCTTATTCTGCAATTTACTCATTTTTAAAAAACAACACGGGAATAGAAAAATCTTTATCAACTTTTCAAGCAATTTCACATCGTATCGAGTTTTGTGGTGAAGTAAATGGGATAAAATTTTATAACGATTCAAAAGCTACAAATACTGATTCTGTAAAAGTTGCACTAAAGAGCTTTGATAT
>JAOZRH010000268.1 GCA_029931905.1 Fidelibacterota bacterium | reverse complement strand
TTTATATCCTCACTAAATAATTACAAAAACAATTAAGTATGTTATTTAATCTTGAAAACCAGATTGAGTCGTTGTATTATATAATTATATTTAATATATAATTATATAATGAAGAACGACTCGTTTGGATGAAAAGATTAATAAATACTAACCTTGTTGTTGTATGTAGTTAATTACTTGTTCTTTTGAAATATTCCCTATAGTTGAAACAAATTTCCCTTTTGACCAAAGAATTTTCCTTTTCCAATAATATTGACGTAAATAATTCTCGTATTTCTTCCAACATCGAATTGTCGTTTTTAATTTGAGTGAACGAACAATTTCAGAAGGTGGTGTTTTTAAATCACTTTCAATTAATAAATGAACGTGATCTTTGTCGTCAGCGAACTCGAGAATTTTAAAATCAAATATTAATTCTTTGAAAATACGTTCAATTTTAATTATATCAAATAATCGTCGACGGTATTTCGTGACGAGAATAATATAATATAATATTAGGAACTTTGAATGACCAGTTCGGCAATAATCCACGATTTCCTAGATGATAACCTTTTCGTAGTCGATGGTTTCGGCATTGGTCGAAAATTAAGTTTCTGACCTAATATATTACACAATACCATGTATCCAGTTGACATTCGTCCTTTGACGAAGCAACGAATATTTTTGTGTAATACCGTATCCCATCGTTTAAAACCATTGATTTTTCCTTTTGGAATAAACTTTTCTGACCGTATCCCATTTGTTAACTTATAATTACCACGACCGATACATTTCTTTTGAAAGATTCGATTCGTTAATAACTCAGGAACAATATCTTTTTTGATCGAACAACAGATAGCATCAAAACAATGTTCTTTAGGTATACCAAAATATTGACGAACCGTCTTTGTAAAAGATCCAACTATTTCACGAAATTGAATTCGTTTTCGAAACATACTTTGTAATACATTCATATGTGTTGCATGAGACAATAAAGATTTAGTATTCCTCTTTGTAAGAGAAAATAATCCACTATGTAATTCGCGATGACATGTACTACATAATGTAATTAAATTATTAGCTCTATCAGAACCTCCCTGATTTCGATATAGTACATGATGTATCTGAAGTCTACTATCTTTTTTCTTTCCTCGACATTTTTGACATGTGTAATTATCTCTCTTTAAAACATAGTGAGCAGTATTTCGATATCCAAATTTCAAACCTTTTTGATACATCCATGGTTGGAAAGCTAACTTATAATTTTGCATCAAGTGTGGATCAAAAGTTGCAGTTTCTATTACTAGATCATCTATTGGTAATATTTTACAACAGATATATTTAATCTCCTTCCAAATCGAGTCATATTTGGAACGAATAGAAGGAGGATATCGATTGTCTTTAGTTGAATTTTTCCTATTCAAGAATCGACATTTTCTATATCTTGTCTTTCGATTTCTACGAACTCGTCTAAAACTTCTTCGAGTGTCCATTTTACCAACAATATCTTGTTTTGATTCAACTTCTGATAGATAAACAACTTGATTATTTTCGTTTCGAACTGCAAATCCCGAATTTCGAGATCCCATATCTACTCCAAGTACTAATTTTTGGACATGTTTGGTTGAATCCCAGTTAAGTCTAATAGTAAATGGAGTTCGACATACACATTTTGCTTTCTTGTCTCGTAATAGCTTTCGAGCTTTCGATGGTTTACATGGCATGAGTGGTGTCCCATCTTTGTGTTGAACATAAACTAACATTTCTTTTCCTTATTTGAAATTAATTTAAATTCTCCGTGACCGGAGTATTGCGTATCTATATTCTGTAACCAAATATAAAATTCGACTTCCTCTCGACAATGTTATCCAAGCTTCACAATGTGGTTGACTTACCCTTCCCTTCAGGTATGTTTACAGTGCCACGATAGTGCAAGGAACTGAGGCGGCATTCCAAGGTATCTGCATCAAAGATAACGTAGGTAATATTTCGATTACCTGAGTCTGGTAAACTTCAGACTTCTAATAATATTTTTTAGAAGCCCG
>JAOZRH010000101.1 GCA_029931905.1 Fidelibacterota bacterium | reverse complement strand
GAGCTGTTTGGGCTGTTGCTACTAAATTTGCAAAAAATTTGAATAGTTATAAAATATTTGTAAATAAATCTACAGTACCTGTTGGAACTGGTAAAAAAACTTATGAATTGATTGAGAAAGAAAAAGAAAATGATGTTGATTTTGATGTTGTATCAAATCCTGAATTTTTAAGAGAAGGTTCTGCTGTTAAAGATTTTTTAATTCCAGATAGAATAGTGGTTGGCACGACAAGCGAAAAATCAAAAAAGATAATGAAAGATGTTTATAAATCATTATATATAAGAAATAATCCATTTGTATTAACTAATCTTGAATCATCTGAATTGGTTAAATATGCATCTAATGCTTTTTTAGCAACAAAAATAACATTTATTAATGAAGTGGCAAATTTATGTGATAAAGTTGGTGCAGATGTACATGTTGTTGCAGATGCGATGGGAATGGATGGAAGAATAAGTTCAAAGTTTTTACATCCTGGTCCTGGATATGGAGGAAGTTGTTTTCCAAAAGATACTTTAGCTTACACTGAAATATTCAAAGAACAGGGAATAAGATCGGAATTGGTTGAATCTGTGATAAAAGTAAATGAAAATCAAAAAGCATTAGTTGTAGAAAAATTAAAAACATTAATACCTAATTTACATGGTAAAACAATTGCTATTTTAGGACTATCATTTAAATCTAATACTGATGATACAAGAGAATCCCCTTCTAAAGTTGTAATAAGAAAGCTTCAAGAAGAAGGGGCGGAAGTAAAAGTATTTGATCCAGTTGCAATGAATGATTTTAAAAGAGATTTTCCAAATTTAAATTATCAAACAGGAATTTATGAAACGATTGAAGATACTGACGCAATAATATTAATGACAGAATGGAATCAATTTAGAAATTTGGATATTGAAAAATTGAAAAAAATTATGAAAAATTTAAATTTTATTGATACGCGTAATATTTACGATCCAATTGAAATGCGTGAATATGGTTTTAAATTTTTAAATTCAGGTAGATCTAAAATATAATTAAAAGGAATAATGAATGGAATTTTCAAAGAGATTAGAAACAAAAGATGTAAAAATTGGTGTTGTCGGTTTAGGGTATGTTGGGCTACCATTAGCAGTTGAATTTGCAAATGAAGGGTTTAAAGTAGTTGGAATTGATATTGATGAAACCAAAATTGAAAAATTGGGAAGAGGTGAAAATTACATTGGTGATGTCAATGATAAAGAATTAAAAAAAGCAGTTGATAATGGATTCATTAAAGCAACAACAGATTTTAGTGTAATAAAAGACTTGGATTTTGTAAGTTTATGTGTTCCAACTCCATTGAATAAATTAAAAGATCCTGATATGTCATTTATTCAAAAATCAATGGATGAAGTTCAAAAATATATTCATAAAGATTTAATTGTAGTTTTAGAATCTACTACATATCCAGGTACCACAAAAGAATTTTTATTACCAATGTTAGAAAAAAATGGTTTAAAAGTTGGAGAAAATGTCTTTTTAGCATTTTCACCAGAAAGAGTAGATCCGGGAAATAAAATTTATAAAACAAAAAATACTCCAAAAGTATTAGGTGGAGTTACAAAAAAGTGTACAGAATATTCAAAGAAAGTTTATGATCAAGTATTTGATGAAATTGTATCTGTTTCATCTACTGAAGCTGCAGAAATGGCGAAATTATTAGAAAACACATTTAGAATGATAAATATTGGACTTGTAAATGAAATGGCTATGGTTTGCGATAAACTTGGTGTAGATGTTTGGGAAGTAATTGATGCTGCTGCTACAAAACCATTTGGATTTATGAAATTTTATCCGGGACCTGGTTTGGGTGGACATTGTATACCAATCGATCCACATTATTTAAGTTGGAAAATGAAAAGTTATAATTACAAAACAAGATTTATTGATTTAGCATCTGAAATAAACACATCTATGCCTGAATATGTAATTCAAGATGTTGCAAATGCATTAAATCATCATAAAAAAGCACTAAATGGTTCATCAGTATTAATTATAGGAATGGCATACAAAAAAAATATTGAAGATTTGAGAGAATCTCCAGCTATTGATATTTATAATTTACTTGTTGAAAAAGGTGCTAATGTTCAATATCATGATACTTATTGTCCAATAGTAAAAGTTATTGGTAATGTAATGGCTGAAACTAAAGAACTAACAAAAGAAGTTTTAGAAAATTCAGATGTAGTCGTTATTACAACTGATCATTCACATATTGATTATCAATTTATTGTTGATAATGCAAAATTAGTGGTCGATACAAGAAATGTGACAAAAAATCTAAAAAGAACGGAAAACAAAGTATTAAGATTAGGATATTCAAAAGGGATTAAATAGTGAATAAATCACTTAAAATAGTAGTAAGCTTTATAATATTTGTATTTTTTACTCAGATATTATTTTCTCAAGTGAGAAGAGTTGGTTTTGAAGAAAATAAAACATCTACTATTCAATCAGCTGAAACTCAATCCGATTTATCATTAATGAATAGTGTAGAATATGATGCTTTAGAAAAAATAGTTGACCCCAAATTATATATTCTTGGAGCTGGAGACATGCTTTCAATAAATATTATTAGTGTTGAGTCAAAATATTTTATCGTAAGTATTTCTCCTGAAGGATATGTAGAAATTCCATATATTGGAAATATTAAAATAGCCGAATTATCTTTATGCGATGGGAAAAAAGAAATATTATCTTTACTAAAAAAACAATTTGTAAATACAGAGATTAATGTTCAGTTAAAAAAAATGAGAGAATTTAAAATTCATTTGACAGGGGCAGTGGAAATTCCCGGATTGAAATCTGTAAAACCTACTGATAGAATTGTTGATATAATTCAAAATTCAAGTGGGATTATGAAATTAGGTAAATTTAATGAAATTCATATAACCCATTCTAATGGAGATGAAATAGTTGTTAACGGATATGATTACACTAATAATGGTAATTTGGAAGCTAATCCTTTTGTTCAACAGGGAGATTTGATTTTTATTCCTAAAGCTGATCCATTTACTGAAACAATTACAGTTAGTGGAGCAACAAAAAATAAGGGAATATTTCCTTTGATAGAAGGAGAGAAATTATCTGAATTTCTTAATAAATATTCAAATTTTAGTGATAACATTAGTACTTACTCAGTTAATATTATTCGTAAGAATGAAGATAAAACAAAATACTATACAATTGATGTCGTAGGTGATGATCCAAAAATTGAAAAAAAAGATATAGTCTTAGAACCGAATGATATTATTGAATTATCAAATAAAATGGAAGTTTATGTACAAGGGAAAGTAAATCGTCCTGGTACTTATCGTTTTGTTGGTGGTTATAAAGTTATCGATTATATTGGATTGGCTGGTGGTAATACAAATCAGGGTAATATTGAAAAGGCTCTGATTCTTCGTAATGGTAAAAAAATCAAAGGTTTAAATAATATTGTAAAAAGAGGCGATATTATTATTATACCAAGATCTTCTAGTGATATTTTAATTGGCGAATTTAATGCTTTGGGAATCATTTCTAGTATTGCTTCATTAGTTCTTCTTTATCTTTCTACACAATAAAAATTAGGTTTGTTTAAATAATTTTATATCTTGAAAAATTTATCTTTATATTTACATTTTCCATTTTGTAAGAAGAAATGTCATTATTGTGATTTTTACAGTGTGGAAAAGGGCAATCGACATTTTAATGAATATGTTAATGCTATTATTAATGAAATTAAATGGCATTCCAAAAGAACTGATTATTATAAAGTAAAAACAATTTATTTTGGTGGTGGAACTCCTAATCTTTTGCATTCTACTCATCTAATTAAAATATTAAATATTATTAGAGAATATTTTAATGTGGATAGTAATAGTGAAATTACTATTGAATTAAATCCAGAATTTTGTAAAGAAAAAACATTTTTTGATGATTTAAAACTCGCTGGATTTAACAGATTGTCAATTGGTGCTCAATCGGCAATAGATAGTGAATTAGAAGTTTTAGGAAGAATTCACAACCATAAAACAACAGTTACTACAATAAAAAAAGCAATTAATAGTGGATTTGATAATATATCATTAGATATGATTTTTAATATTCCACAGCAAAAAAAAGAAAATATTATTAAAACGATTGAAGAATTTTTATCATTTAATCCAAAGCATATTTCTGCTTATAGTTTAACGAAGGAGCAGGGGACAAAATATTACAAAATGGTACAAAATGGAAGTTTAATAGAAAATTCTGAAGAAGTGGATAGCGAACATTTTAAATTATGCCATGATTTATTAACTAAAAATGGATTTTCACACTATGAAATTTCAAATTATTCTTTAAAAGGATACGAGAGCAAACATAATTCAAATTATTGGAATGGAACCGATTATATTGGATTTGGACCTTCAGCCC
The DNA here is from genome assembly GCA_029931905.1 of Fidelibacterota bacterium. GTDB lineage: Bacteria > Fidelibacterota > Fidelibacteria > Fidelibacterales > Fidelibacteraceae > TCS52. The sequence continues at coordinate 3,069 of JAOZRH010000101.1, read as the reverse complement.
ATTCTAAAATTGGTGAAAAAAGATTTTGGCATAATGCTTCATTATCAAATTATTTAAAAAAAAATGAAAATAATAATTTTGAATGTGATCATTATGAAATATTAAATGATAAAATGAAGATTACAGAGTTGTTATTAACTAAATTTCGATTAAAAAACGGCATTGAAAAAAATAAAATTAAATCTAAAGATTGGGATAATATTAATAATGCAATAAAATTTGTTAATAAAAAGTATTCCAAAAGATATTTTATTATAGATGATGAAAAAATAGTTCCAACAATTGATGCATGGCTCGTTTTAGATTCATTGTTGGTTGAAATTGATACAATGTAATATAAAAAATAAAATATATTTTGAATACTTAAAAAAGAACCATATATTATATCATTAGAAAAAAGTATAGATGATTATATAGTGTATTTAACAATTGATTTATAATGAAAAGATATAATATTTATGAATAAAAATAATTTTTTAGTGAAAGTAATAATCAATATTCTAGCATTAATTGTTGTTAGTTCTCTTTTTGATAAAATAATAATAGATAATTTATTAACTCTATTGGCAGTAGCAGTGGTTATGGGTATATTAAACAGCGTTGTAAAACCAGTATTAACACTAATTACACTGCCTTTTACTGTTGCTTCTTTTGGAGTATTTTTATTGATTATTAATGGATTTGTTTTGTGGATTGCTTCTACATTAATTAATGGATTCACTATAGCTAGTTTTGGAGTTGCAATATGGGGATCATTAGTTTTATCAATTGTTTCGATGATCGTAGAAAATATGTTTACAAGTAAAAAATAATAATGTTTATTAATTCCTTTATAAATTAATTAATTACCAGTTATATGTTAAAAAAACAATTAGCAAGTTGGTGGAAAAATGAGAGTGATGGTATTAGATGTTACCTATGTCCGTGGAAATGCCTTATAAAAGAAGGTGAAGTTGGAATATGTAAGGTTAGAAAAAATATTTCTGACAATTTATATTCACTTGTATATGGAAATCCAATTGCTATTAATATTGATCCAATTGAAAAAAAACCATTATATCATTTTTTACCTGGAACCTCAGTTTTTAGTGTGGGAACTTATGGTTGTAATTTACAATGTAAGTTTTGTCAAAATTGGAATATTTCTCAAAAATATTTTGATGATAAAATTAAATATTATTCGCCAAGTGAAATTGTTGAATTAGCGATAAAAAGCAAGTGTAAATCTATTGCTTTTACTTACAATGAACCAACGATATTTGGTGAATATGTGATTGATATTGCAAAACAAGCAAAAAAAAACAATATTAAAACAATTATGGTTACAAATGGGTATATATTACCTGAAGCAAGAATGGAGATATATAAACATATAGATGCTGTAAATGTGGATGTCAAAGGATTTACAGAAAGTTTTTACAAATCATTTACGGGTGGAAAATTAAAAACGGTTTTAGATACATTGTTATATTTAAAAAATGAAAATATTCATATTGAAATTACTACATTATTGATTAATGGAGAAAATGATAATAAAATAGATTTGAAAAACGAATTTGATTGGATAAATAATATGTTGGGTAGTGATATTCCGTTACATCTTTCGGCATTTTATCCAAATTATAAAATGAATAATTATCCATCAACTACTATAGAATCGATGCAAAATGCTTATGATATTGCAAAAAATAGTGGTTTAAAATATATTTATCTTGGAAATGTATTAGATGTAGATAATAACACATATTGTTCAAAATGCGGGGAAATTATTATTAATCGTTCGGGATATTCAACTAAAATTATACAGAAAAATAAATGTAAATGTGGGAAAGAAAATCCAATTACATTCTTAAAAAATAACAAACAATTAACAAAAAAATAGAGAGAAATACTATGGAATTAACAGAAAAAAATGTTTTTAATAGAGTTATGCAAAATGATTCAATTGAGATTAAAATAACTCAACAAAATTTATTTTTTTTAGAAAAACAATTTACTATTAAAGAATACAAGGATTTTTTTCCATTTGATACAATTGGTGCAATGAATCCCGTTAATAATATTGACAAACCTTATGTGGTAAAAACGATAAAATTATCTACTGATGCAGGTTTTTCAATAATTACAGATATTGTTGAGAATAGTTTTGTATTTAGAAACAGAAGTTATACAAAAGGCACATCCAGATATATGAAATCCAAAGATTTTAAACCTGGCGATATAATTGTTATTGAAAAAATTGACGCATACAATTTTAAAATGTACAAAAAAGGCGAGAAAGAAAATAACGATATATTTAGTGAAAATAAAATAATTTTTAATGACGGTTTTTAATTCTGTATTACAGCAAAATAGATATTAATTTTTATAAAAGGATAGAAATATGAAAAACGGACAAATTGTAAAAATACTTTTAATAAGTGTAATAATGTTATTAATTAATTCTTGTGGACCTAGTTCTTCGACAATTAAGGAAGAAAAAATTATTACAGCATCAAAAATGCCAAAATGGGTTGTTAGAAAACCAGTGGATAATGAAGCATATATTGGTATTGGATATTCACCAAAAGAATATGGTTCAATAGAACATATTCAAAAGGCAACAAATTCAGCATTAAGTATGATAGCAAGTGAAATTAAAGTGAATATATCGAGTGATGTAATAAATTCATTAATAGAAAAAGGTGAAATTGTTGAAAATGAATTTCGTGAAGATATTCAAGCAAAAACGCAAATGAATTTGGAAGGATATGAATTAGTTGATAATTGGGAAGATGAATCTAATTTTTATGTATTTTATAGATTATCAAAACAAAAATACGAATATATAATAAATAATAGAAAAAATGAAGCAATTCAACTTGCATTAGAGAATAAAACAGATGCAGAAATTAATATTGAAAGAAATAATTATACCAGTGCGGTTAAATATTATATTAAATCTTTGGAAGCTATTGAAACATATTTAATAGGAACCCTTAAAATATCTAAAAAGGATGTTATTGAGTCTCTTGCAAAATATTACGAAGTTCCAGGGGTTATATTTGACAATACAACAGCAATTCCAGG
>JAOZRH010000100.1 GCA_029931905.1 Fidelibacterota bacterium | reverse complement strand
ACAATTTTCGGTTTTCGCCAATTCTTTGCATCAACTATTATTGCATCAAATTCAACTTCATATTTATCAATTTCTTTGTTATAAAAATATAAATCACAACATTTCAACATTTTTGCAACTTTTCCACGAGTGATTGATTCAGCAACATCATAATAATCGCCCGGACCCTTTGTTTTCACTTCCACAAAAATATATCTTTCATCTTTTTTCATAATAATATCTATTTCACCAAATTTTCCTGCAAAATAATTCCGTTCAATGAATTTATATTTTTTTTTCATTAAATAATAAATCGCCCAATTTTCACCCCATCTCCCTAAAGCTATTTTATTAGGATATTTTGGAAAATTAAAATCCTTAATTGGAGCAAATCCTAAACGGTGAATTGGTGACGGCAAATTATCATTAACTAATAAAATATGTTGTTTAGTTCCATAACCTTTATGTTTAGCAAATTCATAATTATCATATATTTTATGCCATCGTTTCATGATATTATCACGAGTTACTTTTGCAATAATCGAAGCACAAGCAATTGAAAATGATTTTCCATCTCCACCAATAATCGCTTCAGCATTTTCCAAATTATTAGGAATTTTATTTCCATCTATCAGTATTTTTTTGGGCTTTGTTTCTAATTTTTCTACTGCCCTTTTCATTGCTAACAAACTCGCCTGTAAAATATTTATTTTATCAATTGTTTCCATTCCAACAACTGCAAAAGACCAAGAAATCGCATTTTCAATTATCCATTTATACGCTTCTTCTCGTTTTTTCTCTGTCAATTTTTTAGAATCATTTATCAAATCATTGCTTTTATTAATTATCACAGCACCAGCTACAACAGGCCCCGCAATTGGTCCTCTGCCCGCTTCATCTACTCCAGCTAAGCGGTCAAGATTTTCTGATTTTGTTTTGTCGAATATTATTAATTGATTTAACATTTATTTATTTGTTTTACTACAAACTTCTTTTTGTAATTCCATTTCATCTATTATTCTTTGAATATCGGGTGGAACTTCGCCTCTTTTCCAATAAGTATCTCTCGCTAATTGTAATATCTTTTTATCACTCAAATTCAAATCATTAAGTGGTATTCCACCGAGTTCTCTAATTTCTTTATCTCTCTCTTTTCCCATTTATCTCATTTTTCAGTATTTTTTCACTTATTGAACACTAATAATTTAAATTAAAAATCATTAATATCAAACTTAAAACATACTTATCCATTTTTTACCAACTAATTTATATCTTTTTGCCTTTTCACCATTCAAATTATATTCATTGTCATTTTGCGATTTCCCTCTTTTATTAACAAATATGATTTTAGAATTTTTCGGCAACTCTTTTAAATCTAATTTTTTTGCATTCGAAACAATTATTGTATTATTTTTCAACTTTGGCAAATTGTGTTCATAAATTAATAAATTTTTATTATGCAAATTTACGGACACATTTAATAATCCCTTTCCGTAATAAGTGGATTTAGCAAGATTATATTCTAATTTTCCTATTTTTACAGTTGAGTCCTTTTTAATTATTGAAACTTTTTCGTCTGAAATGAAATTTATTTTTTCTGGTGAATAAATGTTTTTCACTTTATAATTATGAAACACTTTGTCCAAATTATATGCACGATCTCCACTTATTTTTGTCATAATAACAGTTATTTTTTTAATTGCGAGTTTATCCATAATTGGTTTAATTATCATTTCAAAATCATTATTATAATATGAATTATCACCTGTATTTATCAAAACAGAGTTTTCTCCATTTTTTATTAACACACTTTTTCCACTTTTTAAAGAAAATATAATAACTTCATCCTGCTTATTCCAAATAGTAATAATAATCGTGATAATAATTAAAAATGATACTAAATATCTTCTAAATTTACTTCTTTTAAATAATATTATAATTATAACTAACAATATTCCAACAATAACTATTGTTTTATTTTCCGACAAATGAACAGTCCAAAATGAATAATTATTTGCTGTTTGTAATGTTTTAAGAAATAACGAAATTATGGCATCTAATCCATTGATAAAAAAAATCGCAGGAAATTTTGTAAAATATAAAAAAGGTAAAGTAAATATTATAGCACTTAAAACTAAAAAAGTTAATGGAATAAAAACGATATTTATGAATATTGCTAATGTATTAAAAACTCCGAAATAATAGATGCTTAATGGAGCAGTTGCAAGTGTGGCACAAAAAGAAACCAAAATTAAATTATAAATGTATTCAATAAATTTATTATCAGGTCGGAATTTTATTATTTTTTTCAATCGTGAATAAATTAAAATAATTCCCAAAACAGCAGAAAATGAAAATTGAAAACTAACATTAAAAAATGTCATCGGATTCCAAAGTAAAATTATCAATCCAGCAATCGCCACAGAATTCAAAGCATTATTTTTACGATTAAAAAGTGGAGAAAGAAGATAAAATCCGGTCATTAATGAAGCTCTAACAATTGATGCGGAAAAACCTATGATATAACAATAACCAATCATTAAAAAAAGCATTGAAATAATTCTAATCTTTTTTGGAATTGATAGAAAAACAAACAGTTGATAAAATAATAATACAATAAATCCGACATGTAAACCCGAAACAGCAAGTAAATGACTAATTCCTAAATTTTTAAATGAATCTGATAATGTAGTCGGTATTTCTTTTTTTAACCCAAGAAAAAATCCATTTATCAAACTTCCCTTTTTTATACCATAAACTGATATTATTTTTGATGAAATATTTTGTTTAATTTGTTGCGAATAATATAATATTGGATTATATATTTGTTTTTCTTGAACTTGTGAGTTTTTTGTTGTAGCAGATGAATGAGTAATTCCTTCGATTTCCATAAATCTTTTATAATCATAAATGAATGGATTATTTTGTGGTTTTATCAATTCAGATTTTAAATTAGTCATTATATATTCTTTTCCAACTGCAAGAATTCTATTATTATTCTTTAATCTTAATACTGATTTGAAGGATTTATTATCAAAATATATATTACAATTATACGATTTAATAAAATACGGATTTGTATTCATTTTTGTGATTTGAACAGTAACCGTATCAGAAATGGATACTATTTTCCTCTTTTCTGAAATTATTTCTTCGCTAATTATTAATCGCAACATTCCTGCAACAACAATAATTAATATAAAAATATAATCATGTTGTTTAATAAATTTAAAAAATGATAAACCAAAAATAATTGATGAAATAATTAAAAGTACAAATAAATTTATTTCAAAAATATCAGCAATGAGAATTCCAATTATGAAAAATATTAAAAATATCAAAACAGGCACTTTTCTAAAATTCTTTTCAAAAATTGATTGATTTTTATTAGGCGCCATTAGTTAAAACACTTATTTTTAGTTTATTCTAAATTATATCCATTCACAATTGGCATTTTTCTATTGTTACAAACCATTGCTTTTGAAACTTTTAATCCTGTTACGAGTTGACTTCTTTTATATTCTGAATATCTTATTAACTTGAATATTTTATCAATTAAATTAGATTCATAATTCATCTTTAACAATTCATCTTTTGTTGGATTATTATTTACAATTTCATCTACCAATGGAGCAACAATTTCATAATCAAACGGATCATATTGTTCATCTTTTAATTCAGCCGATGGTTTTTTATCAATAATATTTTGTGGAATTACTTCTTTCCCTAATCTCTTATTAATATAATTTGAGAGAGCATAAACTTCAACTTTATTTAAATCAGAAATTGGTGCTAATGCTCCATTTGAATCACCATATAATGTAAAATATCCCAAAAATACTTCTGTTTTATTTCCAGTTGCAAGAACCAATCTATTATATTTATTCGCAATTGACATTAAAATTATTCCCCTAATTCTCGCCTGTAAATTTTCCTCTGCAAGTCCAAATTCAGTTCCTTTAAATTCATTTGCTAATGTATTCATCAAATTATTATAATCATTTTTAATTGGAATTTCGCTATAATTTATATCAAGATTTTTGGCTAATTTTTCAGCATCAGTAATCGAATGATTTGTGCTAAATTCCGAAGGCATCGCATAACAATAAACATTTTTAGCTCCAATCGCTTCAGATGCTAAAACCGCGACTAATGCCGAATCTATTCCACCACTTAATCCAATTATCGCCTCTTTAAACCCTGTTTTACGAAAATAATCCGAAATTCCAAGAACAAGTGAATTGAACAATTCTTCCATTTTATTTATTTTTGGAAATGTTTGATTTGATTGTTTTTTGTCCAATTCAAAATATTTCATATCTTCTTTATTTGCTTTACATATCGTAACAATTTCGCCATTTTCATCAATCGCAAAACTATTGCCGTCATAAATCAAATCATCTTGTCCACCAATCAAATTAGTATAGATTATTGGTACATTATATTTTTTGCTAATATTTATAATAATATTTCGTTTATTATCCAATTTATTAATAAAATATGGTGAAGCACTACAACAAAATATCGCTTCTGCACCCTTTTCCATAAGTATTTTTGTCACATCAACATTATTTTCTGAATTCTCAAATTCATCTGAAATCATAATACCGATTTTTACATTATTTTTTCCAATTTTTAGTTCCACAATTTCAATATTATTATGTTGAGTAAAATATCTTTTTTCAAATGTATTAATATTTGGTTTTTTAATTATTTTAACGATTTTCTTATCTTGAATTACAGCAATAGAATTATAAATATTATTTTTATCTTTGTGAACAAATCCAACCAATGCCGTTATTGAATCACAATTATTAACAATCATATTTAAATATTTTTCATTTTCGTCAATAAATTGTCTGTTTAGTAATAAATCCTTTGGAAAATATCCAGTTAATGCAAGTTCTGGAAATGCCACTATTTTTACACTATTTTGTTTTGCTTTTTTAATTGAATCAATAATTATTTCAAAATTACTCTTCAAATCTCCAACTGTAAAATTTTTTTGTGCAATTGCTATCTTTATATTTTTCAAAATATATCCTTATTTCATATCGAATTATAAACTTTTAATAAAATGCTTTCTTGACTTTTCCAATTATATGTTGATTTGAAATATTTCCGTCCATTTTCGCCATATAATTTAAATTTTAATTTATTTTCAATAAAATCATCAACAATATTTACAATATTATCTGTCGAAAGTTCTTCAACAATAACACCAGCCTTTGTATCTTCAACAATGTCATTTACATACTTTAATTTAGAAGAAATAAATGGAATTCCAGCGGACATATATTCAAATATTTTGTTTGGAAATGCAAATAGAAAATTATCTTCATAAGGTAAAACCGACCAACCTAAATTGCTAATATTTAAAACATTATGAATTTCATTATGAGGAATAGCTGGAAGTAATTTAAAAAAATCGCTATTGTTATCAGCAAAATTTTTATAAAATTTAAACTCCTCTGATTCACCAGAACCAATTGCTAAAAATTTAATTTTATAATTTCTTTCTCTCAATATTTTCGTTGTTAAAACAGCTAATGCTAAGTTTCTTTTAATAGAAATTTGTCCAACATAAATCATCAACAAATCATTTTCTTTGAATTTCTTGATTTCATTTATCAATTTGTCATTTTTATTTTCAAAAAAAACATTTTCATTTGGATAGTTTCGTATTTCATAAGTATTTCTGTTTAAATTTCGAAAATATTCATATAAATCAGGTGTTACAGTAATTATCGAATCCATTTTTTTAGAATAATATTTTTCGGAAATTTTAATAATCAATGCAATTAAATTTTTTGCTAATTTTCCACGATTAGAAAACAATTTGTATGTTAAATAATGATTTTCGTGAACATCATAAATTATTTTGACATTAGATTTTCTTAATTTGTTAGCAATTGGCAACAAAAATGGATCGTGAATATGTAAAATATCAGGCGATTCTTTTTCAATTTCGGTCTCAATACTTTTTACCATTTCAAATATACTTCCTTTCAAAATGGAAACTAATCTAATTCCTTTAAAATCATTTATTTCTAATTCATTTCCTACACCAATAATTGTAATATTTTTATATTCTTTTTTTAAACTCAAAACTTCACGAAACAATATTCTATCGTCTTTTGGTGAATGTGTTATTGATGCGTGAACAATTTTCATTTTAGATTTTTTTTTAATTTATTTTCCTTTGTTTAGAACACGGATTTCACGGATAATACGGATTTTCGTTGTTTTCTTTACCGCCCGCCTATATAGTCGGACAGGCAGAAGCGGAAAGTCGCAGAGGTAGGTTTTTGGTTTTAGTTTTCATTTTTTTCTCCTTTTTGTTAAATTAATTTCTTTTCCCCTTGACAATTAATCCTTGTCGATTATTTGTCTCGCCCACCATTATAATAAGATTATTTTTTACTGAAAAATCCTTAAAATAGTTATCATAAGGATCCAGCCAATAATCACTAATCCAACTACTACCATTATAATGCATAAACCAACCTTTGCTTGATATTCCAAATAAATCGTTATGATTATTGCCAGCTAATTTTTTCATTCCTTTATGTCCTGAACAATCATCAACAATATTTGTAAATTTATTTTTACCATCTCTCCAGTTATGTCTCCAGATATTTTCATATATTTTAAAATATGCGTAATCATCAATTACTTTTACTGCTATCGGACCTTTATATTCGCCGTAATCAGTTGTATTATCATCACTATAAAAAAGTGTTTCTATTTCTTCATCTTCAATTTGAAATACTACCATTTTATGTGGAGCACGCCAATATTGATAAATTACAACAAATACTTTTTCGCCATCTGCTGTTCCATCAATATCGACAAAATCACCTTCAATTTCTAAGCCCGTTTCTAGTTTTGTGAAATTACTTCCATCATAATGAACTATACTTCCATTATTTCCAACAAAATACATATTATCTGATGAACTGCCCCAGATTGAACTTGCTTGTCCTGGTCCATAAGTTTGCCAGTCACATTCCCATTTTTTAGTAAATGTTTTTCCATTATAGAGATATACAAAGCAACCATCAGCGAACCAAATTTCATTTTTATTAAAAGCAAAAACAGCATCAAAACCAACAGGTCTTTCAATCTGAATTAACTCCCATATTTCACCATTCCAGTGAGCAGCGTTGTAATTTGCAGTGTCAGTTACTATTTCTCCTACTACCCAGATATTGTTTTCGTCAATTATCGCTACATCATTTATACTGCTTCCATAGTTTCCGAGTGTGTCTATTTCCCAAGTAAAGTCGTGGCTTGTTGTGTCCATTGTCGTTGTAGTTACTATTTCAGATTCATCATTTTTGCTATAAGCTTTGTAAGAATATTGTGTGTTCGGTTCTAGATTTTCGTCAGTGATTATTATTTGGTTTTCTGTCATAGTTCCAGTTACTATTACTGAATCGTTTCGCTTTATGGAGTATTCTTTTTCTTTGAGTGAGTCCATCATTGTTATTTTCAGCTCTATACTCGTGCAGTAGGTTTCGTAGAGTT
>JAOZRH010000002.1:21791-63711 GCA_029931905.1 Fidelibacterota bacterium | reverse complement strand
AAAGATATTAAGCCAAACATTACAGAACCTAAATCAAAAATATTAAATAAAGATAATGTTAAATTAGCAGGTGGTGTTGCCACTGGTATTGGAGCAGGAGCTTTGATTAATAAACAAATAAATAAACAAAAATAGTTTATTCATTTAGGAGAAACATGATGGATGATTTTATTAAAGCAGCTGTCGCGGCCGGTGCATCTATCGTAGCCGCGAAAGCTTTATTTAAAAAGTATCAAGAAAATAAAATTAAAAAAAAGTTGGGATTAAAAACTAAAAAGCTTGATGACTATCTTCCACCTGATGTTCGAATGGATATAGCGGATAATATATCGAGTTTGAAGAGGTAATTTATGATAGCTTTACATAAACTTTTCGAAGCAGGATTTACTAAGTCTGGGCGTTTTATGCCTAATACAGCTTCATTAGCCCAACAAAGTAAACGCAAATCAAACATGACGATTAAAGATCCAGATCAATTACAAACCCGACATCTGAAATTTAAAACACTTTCAAAATATATTCCTAAGAAAACAAAATTAGGAAAATCAATTAGACGTTCTTATCGTACATCTTTGCCTGGATATAGTAAATCTCGCCGTTAAAAAATAAACCTATAAAAAAGAGAATTATTATGGAAAATACATTTGAAGAAAATATATTTAAACTAGAAAAAATAATTAAAATAAATAATAATAAAATATATGTTACATCTTATAGAGGAAAAATAAATTTTCTTTATAATGATCAAGTTATTTATAATGGTGTTCCTTTTCAAGATGTTGTTTTATATAAAGATGTAATTATTGAAAAAGATAAAGTTAAATTATTATATTTAAAAAATAAAATTATAAAATCAAAAGATAATAAATTATCTGAAACTATTCCTGTTGAACAAATTGGATATATGGATTTTAATATGTTTGATTTTGGAGAACAAACTGAAGAACTTGATAAAGAACAAATGGAAGAAGAACAAACTGAAGATGAAGAACAAATTGAAGAATAATTAATATGCAAAATACGATAATTTAATATTATCGTTTTTTATTTTTATATAATTTTTTATTATTTATTTTTAGGAGACTAAAAGAATGCCAACAGATACTCAAAAGACCGATATACTTTTCAAAAAATCAGTTGGTAAAGTAGCTACTGATACGGCTAAAAAATTTTTTGAAGAAGTAAATAAAACATATAATATTATTTATAGTAATACTATATGGGCTGAATCAGATCTTATTCCACCAACTGCACCTGTTTTAGCTGATGGAGCTGTACTTGGTGTTGTACAATATTTTGAAGAACGAGTTATGTCAGTTGTTCCTGGCGCACCTAATTCATTTTTCTTATCAGATTTACAAGATGCAATTCCATTTGATTTTGACATTAATGGTTCATATGCTTATACGATTCTTGATAGTTTGAATCAACCAGTTGTGTTTGGTGATCACGATTGGCTTTTAGATCAAGGTGGTGGAACACTTACATTTTTTGATGGTATTATTACAAATACTCCTCCAAAGATTTCATTTTATAAATATATTGGAGCAAAAGGAGTTGGTAGTGGTGGTGGAAGTGCATTAACAGTAAAAGAATTTGATAATATTCCAACTGGAACTAATATTAGTGAAATTCTTTTTAATGGAGCAGATGAACGTGTTCTTATTATTGGTTCACAAGCTTATATTAATCCACCAACTTCACCTCCATTATTAGGAGGAGATTTAATTGTAGCAGGAACAACTTTTTTCCTTGGTCGTGAATCACAATTAAATATTAATTATGAAGGTGTTGCTGGGGATAGTCATGATTATATTATTACAGATACTTCATTTACATTATCTATAAATTCATTTGGTAATGCTTCTATAGGAAATTTAATTGTTGAAATTAATGGTGTTGATGTCGCAAATATTGATTTATCTGCTAATTTTGTTGAATTGAATCGAGAAGCATCACAAGATATGAATGATTATGATATTACTGGAACTGGTAGTGTTATAGTAAATGGTGTTGTTTCTTTTACAGGTGGTAATATTACATTAAATAGTGTAAACTGGACTGACCCATTAGGGATAGATCAATATCAAGATGGTAATTTTACAATTAATATTTTAGATGGAACCGCTTTACGTCAAGGCTATAATACATTTATAGTTAAGCATGATACTGGTACAGTTAATTCAACTAATATATTTAAATTATTTTATGATACAGATGTTGGTGCTAATCCATTAATCAATACAACAGATCTAGATTTAAATACTTTAGTTTCTAAATATATATCTGGTGTTAGTTATTGTGATGTTGGAACTACATTTGATTTAGATTATATTGGTTTAGATTGTTTTGATAATGTTTATCATAATTCAAATGCACCTTCTGTTATTGATGGTACATGGATAACGGGTGAAAATGTTTTATATACTGATATAGCAATTACAGGTGTTAGTACTCCACCAACTATTGGTGAAACAATGACTGTGACTAATAAATTAATTACTGTATTAGCTGATCGAATTGAAACTGATGCAATTATTAATATAACACCAAGAGATCCTTATGCTAATTATGTAACTGTTCAAACTCCATCATTAAATATTATGATTAATTCATTTCCAGCATCATCTGATGCGACAACTGAACATTTTAATGATGAAATATATAGATTTCCAATAACAACTGATTTTAATATTGTTCCTGCTGCTATAACAGGTAACTGGGATAGTACAGTAAATTTATTAAATGCTTCACGCACTAATGAGTTACAAGTATTTGATTTATATGGGACTCCAAATTTATCTTTGATATGGCCTCATGATAATTATGCTGCTAAAATACCAATAGGTAATCCAAATTATACAAGTTTAAATGTCGGAACTAATTTTCAATATGTACGAGTTTTTCAATCATCTATTGATAAATCAAATGGTATCATAACAATTAATGGTATTAATGATGCTGATCTTAATATTAATATTATAGTTGAAGTAAAAGTACCATCAAAAACTGATTGGATGAATGCATTTATCGATTATAATTTAACAACATTTGAAGATAATGTTAGATTTGTTAATACTGTATGGGCTGCTTCGAACTCATACTTAACTAATCAATGGATCATTCCAACTACATCAAATGGTTATAAATATAAATGTACTACTGCTGGAACTACTGGAGGTACTGAACCTGCAGTTTGGAATACTACTGTTGGTGGTACTACTGTCGATGGAACAGTAGTTTGGACAACATATCAAATTGATAATAATGAAGGTTGTCGAATTAATTCAACTGTTCATTCACCAAATTTAGATAATTCAATTGAAATTACTGTTGGTACATTTGCTGTAGATCTTGCCGTTAATAGATGTTTGTTTATCAGAATAACATATGCTAATCCGGCAATCACACATATTATTAATGATGAATTAAGTATTGATTGGTAAAAATATGGAAATTAAGATATTAAATAATAATTCAAATATTGGAATAATAATTAAGACTAAAGAATTTCAACATTTATTATCATTAGATTATAATGAAGCTAAATCATTTTTAATTCAAACAAAAATTGCTTTACATGATTTTAATGAAAGAGAATGGATTCGAAATGATTATACACATCGTTTTGTATTTATTCCTGAGAATAATAATTATTATACTTTAGCAATTACAATTAACGATACTTATAGTTTAGGTATAAATAATATTGATAAGTGTATTCTAAAGAAAATTATTAATCAATTAAAAAAAATTTTTAAGGAAAAATAGATGGAACTACAATTTTTAATTCAAAATGAAAAAATTGGTATTATATTTAATGAAGATGGTTTAAATTCTGATATTATGTTATTAGATTTAAAAGAAGCTATTTCATTAGTTGAACAAACCAAATTAGCTTTAACAAAAGAATCTGATAAAGCAACAGTATTCCAATCAGATAAATTTACATATATAAAACAACCTAATAGTATGTTTTTATTATCAATAGGTATTACTGATTATTATGCAACTGGAAAATATTTAAGATTCAATCAAATGAAACGAATTATAAGTCAAATACAGCGATTAATTAAAGTAATAGATTCTAAAAAATAATAGGTTAATATTATGGCTAAATTAAATTCTACAACAATTCAAGATGTTACCAATAAAATGTCTTTGGGCGTTGGTTCTACTACCAATGATAAAAATTATTTTGAGGAATTATATTCTTGGATTCCACAATTAGATAAACGTGATATTTTTGCTGAAATAGTTCCAACTGCAGCAAATAGTAGTGAAGCTGATACTAATGTGGCAAATAATCCAACTATGATAAGTAAACTGACTGATTATCAGTTAGATGAATTACCCGCTTCAAATGGTCAAGGTTATTCATGTTTTACTATTCCTGGAAATACTTCTTCAACTCGATTAAAAAATTTTTTAACACCACAGAAATATGGTAATGGTTATGGTTTTATTCTTAAAGATAGTACTTCAGCGGTAATTCCTCTTACTTCTGGATCATATCAATTTGATTATCAAAATGGTATATTCAGATTCAATGAGGGTAATACACCTGCTGATATGGGTTGGACAACTCCATTAACAGTAACAGCATATCGATATATTGGAACTATGCTTGTTGATGAAGTTGCAGCAGCTTCAGCTGATAGTTGGAGACAACCAGCAACATATATTGATACTACTTCACTTATTTTTGATAATGGTGCAGCTCCAATTGTAGATGGTTTTGCACTTGTTGATGGGGATACTGTTCTTTTTACAGCTTTAACTGCTCCAGCTGATAATAATCGTTTTTATATTGTTAGTGGTATAGGAACTGCTGCAGTATATACACTCCGTCCTGATGGTCAGAATGATGACGGAACACCAACAGATGGTGATAGTGTACTTATTAAATCAGGTACGGTTAATGCTGATAATCAATTTAAATTTGATGGAACAAATTGGATTGAAACTGGTGGATCATTTAATCTTACTGTAGAAGAAGCGGATGGTACACCTACTGGATCAGGAATTAATAAATTAGTTATTTGTCCTTATGATTCAGATGCTGTATTTATTGATAATATAACAGCGTATATACATGCACCACCTCCTCCAGTTGCTATTGAAATTGATGATACAATTACAGAATGGACTGGAAGACTTTCACAGTCAAATATAAATTATAAGGGATCTGATCCAGCTGGAACAGATGTAACATATATTGCTCGAACTACTGATATACCAACTTTAAATACATTTTTTTCAATTCCAACATCATTTTCAAATGGTAGTTTAGATACACTTACTTTAACAATTAATGGTATAATTGTTGCAACTCTTGATCTTGCAGCTAATTTTAACGAAGTTAATCGAATAACTGGTCAAGTAATGGCTGATTATGATATTACTGGTACTGGTGATGCTGTTGTTGATGGTGTAGTTACTTTTACAAATGGTAATTTAACATTAAATAGTATTTCTTCAACTGGACCAATTTATGCAGATGTATATCAACAAGGTTCATGTACTGTAAATATTACAAATGTTGCTGGAGCATTTAGACAAGGTTATAATACTATTTCAATAGCTCGTGGAGCAGATATTTCATCAATATATGAAGTTTTTTATGATATTGATTCTGGAGCTAATCCAGTTGTAACAAGTTCTGATTTATCACCTAATGTACCTGTACTTAGATATATTTCAGGTGTACCATATTATGATACAGGTTCAACTTTTAATTTTGATGTTGTTGTTGATAATGCATTTAATAATGTATATCATTCTTCAAATGCACCAATTACTGTAGATGGTTTTCCTGGAGTACCTGTTGCTGATTTAGCTTATACTGATGTGACTGTTACAGGTGTTAGTACTCCTCCAGATATTGCTGAAACTATGACAGTTGATGATTATCAATTTACAGTTATTGCTGGTCAAGAAGATGATGATGTACAAATTACTACGATTCCTCGAGATCCTTATGGATCATATATAACTGATATAAGTGCAAGTAAAGGAATTTCAATTAATAGTGTTGTTGCTAGTTCAACTGCTGTACTTGAAAATTTTGTTGATGAAAATTATCGATTTCCAAGAACAGCTAATTTTAATGTTGTTCCAGCTTCTGCAACTGGTAATTGGACAAGTACAACTTCATTAACTATTTTAACTAATGAACTTCAAGTATATGATGAGGATGAAGTAGTTAAAGCTTGTTTAGCACATCCGAGTATAGATTATTCAACTGGTCGTTTACCTATAGGTCCAGATTATTCTGGATTATCTGGTGGAGCAGGATATGAATATATTCGTATATTTCAAGGTTCAATTGATGAATCTAATGGTATTATGGATCTTCCAGGTGGTATTACAGATGCAGATATTGCTGGTAATAATGTTGTTATTCATATTAAAGTACCAACAAAAACTGATTGGTTAAATTTAAATAATGATTATAATGGTTCAACATTTGAAGATAATATAAAATATGTTTCAACTGTTTGGATAACAACCAATGCACAAGTTTTAGATGATTGGATCATTCCAACTACATCAAATGGTTATAAATATAAATGTACTACTGCTGGAACTACTGGAGGTACTGAACCTGCAGTTTGGAATACTACTGTTGGTGGTACTACTGTCGATGGAACAGTAGTTTGGACAACATATCAAATTGATAATGATGAAGGTTGTAAAATTGATCCTACAGTGTATTCTCCTAATTTAAATAACTCACTTCGTTTTACACTTGGAACATATGCCGCTGATGCTTCTGTTTCTAGATTTATATTTGTTCGAATTAGATATCTAGGTAACGGACAATCTGGAATATTGGAACAAGGTTTTGGATTATCTGATTGGTAATAATTTTAGTGAATTTGGCTTATATTTTTTATAAGCCAAATTCACTAAATCTTGCCGTTAAAAATATAAAACGTGTAAAAATGATTAATATGATTTAAGTAAATAATATACTTGAAATTTGCGTAACTATTTAATGGTTATGGATTTACAGGTTGGTAGAAAGAGGTTTTTTATATGGCTAAACTAAACACTATTACAGTCCAAGATGTTACCAATAAAATGTCTTTGGGTGTTGGTTCTACTACCAATGATAAGAATTACTTTGAAGAATTATATTCTTGGATTCCACAATTAGATACAACAGATATTTTTGCTGAAGTAGTTCCTTCTGCTGCAAATCCAACTGAAGCTGATACTAATGTAACAAATAATCCAACAGTAATAGAAAAGTTAACTAATTATAATTTAGACGAATTACCCGCTTCAAATGGTCAAGGTTATTCATGTTTTACTATTCCTGGAAATACTTCTTCAACTCGATTAAAAAATTTTTTAATTCCACAGAAATTCGGATTTGGTTATAGTTTTATATTACGGGATGTATCTTTAAATATTATTCCACTTACTTCAGGATCATATCAATTTGATTATCAAAATGGTATTTTACGTTTTAATGAAGGTAATACACCGTCAGATATGGGTTGGTCAACTCCTTTAAATATTACGGCTTATCGTTATATTGGTAATACATTAGAGGCGGGAATAACTCCATCAGGTGGAATAGTTGGTTACACACGAACTTTTACAAATGCTGATTTAAGTGCTGGAATGTTAACAGTAACACATAATTTAAATGCACAAGATGAAATTTGTCATGTGACAATTAAAAATAATAATAATAATCAAATAGAAGTTGATAATATTCAAAATATAAATGAAAATATTATTCAAGCAAATTTAGGAATGGTTATACCAATAATTGGTACATGGACTATATTAATAACTTGTATAGAATCTTCAATTCCAGTTCCACCAGCTACACCAAAAATGCATGTTTTAAATAGTTCGTTTATAAACAGTTCAACTTTAAATTAAGAAGGATATAATTCAAATGCCTTTAAGATTAGCAAATAATAGTCAAAGCATCTTAACAGCCGCAATTGATAATACAGTAACTAGTTTAGATGTTTTAGATGCTAGTAGCTTTTCACCATTGGCTGTTGGAGACTGGATGTGGCTTACAATAATAGATCAAACATTAGATACTAATTTTGAAATTATAAAAGTTACAGAAATTGTTGGTAATACATTTACTATTGTTCGTGGGCAAGAAGGAACTACAGCACGAGCTGCTGTATCTGGAGATATTATTGAACAACGAATAACTCGTCAAACATTATTAGATTTAGGTGTTGGTTCAGAATCTATAAAACCACGTAAGTATCTAGATGAAATTTATTTTTCTTTAATAAATGCTCCTAAATTTACAAATATAAATAGTATTTTAACAGATAAATATGCTCCTCTTCTTCTTGGAAGTGAATCAGTTTATAATAATGATTGGGGACCATATATAAAATTTCAGTTACAAAATATGACTACGGGTGTAATTACAGATAATCTTGATTTTCCAACAGTTAATGACATGTTAACTTGGATAACAGCTAATGTTAATGAAAATCTTGGATTATGCACTGAAACTATTATAGCTCGACCATATGAAATAATAGATGAAACAATTCCAGTTATGACTAAAATGTATGGATTAAATAGATTTTATTCATCATTGCGTGGTAGAAGAAATTATAGTTCATCAACTTCAACAGCAGTTAATTCAGCGGATATGGAAACACAATGCGCTCAATTATATAATGGTGTTTGGGGAACTTCTTTTACTAACGTTGATATTGATTTAGGTGCAATATGGTTATCTGCAGCTAAAAAAAATTTATATGGTCATCCAATGTTTCGAATTACTGAAGGATATCGTGTTTTTTTTGAATTAGGTTGTCTTGCACGTAAAGTTCGTAATGGAACAGATACTGCATGGAAAGTAAATACTGATGATACTTATTATTTAAATGATCCGTCTACATTTGGTTGGGCATCTATGAATTTTAATTCTACTACAGTTACAACCCATCAATATTCTGAAGCATTGGATGTTATAGAATCTCATTCACGTGGTGCATCATGTGTTATGATTTGTGGTGTTGAAGAATATGATAATGGTAATGGTGAAAAAGCTGTAGTAGTTAAACCAATGGGTATTGATCAAGTTGTAACAAATTTACCTGACTTTACTAAATATCATTTTGAAATCGTATTTATGAATGATGAACGTCAAGCTTTTGTAGCAGTAAGTAGATTTTCTTCAATTGCTGATTTTTATAATACCGATTTTGACATTAATGGTGCTAAAATGAGAATTAATTCATCTGAATGGTTGGAAGCAAATAGTAATTCTGGAACATTAAGATTATCGTCAAATAAATGGAATCAATTTAATGTTGATACAGTTCGATTTCGTTTAAGAGATAAAACAACTAATGAAGTTTCAAATTTATCATATGCTGGAATTGTTACTGATAAAACACATAATATTTCATTACGTCAAATGAGAATTAAAAATTTTGAACATGGTAATTTTTAAAAAATAATATAATGAAAGAAAAAAGATTAAAATATCAACCACTCATGGTGTTGTTATGTTTAAAATACACACCACCTACGGATTTGTTTTGATTAAAATACTGTCCGCCTATAGTTGAATTTTTCTTTCTATGTTTTGTTTTTTAATTTTTTTATATAAAGTATATAATGAAAGAAAAAAGATTAAAATATCAACCACTCATGGTGTTGTTATGTTTAAAATACACACCACCTACGGATTTGTTTTGATTAAAATACTGTCCGCCTATAGTTGAATTTTTCTTTCTATGTTTTGTTTTTTAATTTTTTTATATAAAGTATATAATGAAAGAAAAAAGATTAAAATATCAACCACTCATGGTGTTGTTATGTTTAAAATACACACCACCTACGGATTTGTTTTGATTAAAATACTGTCCGCCTATAGTTGAATTTTTCTTTTCGTGTTTATATTTAATTAAAAAGAGGTTAATAGTGGGAAAACATACAAGTATTGATTTAAAACAAACCTCAAATAGAGTAGCTCCACAACCAGGATTTGTTCGTCTTGTAATGGGTAATGATAATAATCTTTACTATCATTATGATAATAGTAATCTAATACTTGCAACAACTCCTTGGAATTTACCAGTGGAGAATTATACTACACAAGATCCGGCATTACTTACACCAGGATTATGGGATCGATATGTAATTGCACCAAGTGCTTTAGGAGATTGGTTAGGTTTAGATAATCAAATAGCACAATGGAATGGATCTGGATGGAATTATTTTATTCCTGAAGAAGGATGGTGTATTTATAATAAAGATACTAATATACTTCTTGGTTTTAATAATATAATTTGGGAACCAATTGGTTCACCTTCTGATAATATTACAATATCTACAAATAATTCTAATGAGACGACAATAAATGAAATAGATTATATTATTGATAGTGATGGATTAAGTATAGATTCTTCAAATACTCCAATGTCTAATGCTAATCATGAATTGGTAACTCGTGATTATGTTAATAATTATGGTGCTAGAACTGATAATCTCACAATCGAAAAAGTATTAGGACATGCACCTGTTGGAACAACAAATGATGAAGATGAAATCTTTCGAGAATCATGGTTTCCAGGATGTAATGATTCTGAAATTAATAATGGATTTGTATTGAATAATGGAGTTATTTATTGTCCTCCACTTGAATCAAAACTTGTTTCGACATATACTGATCCACCCCAACCACGTCCAGCAAATGATACAAAACCATTTCTTGATGCAGGTACATATAGATTATATTGTAATATTGATTTAGTTCCTTATGGTATTAAGCTTGAAACTGATTCATATTGGTCACCACATATTGAATATTATGGAACCAGTCGAGAAGAAAGTGGATATTGGTTACATGAATTTGTAGTTCCAACATCTGGTACATTTCGGTTACATGCAATATCTGTAGATAATGTTACACAACCTTCAGCATATATACAATTAATAATTCAAGGAACATATCCTGTAACTATCTTGCAAGATATTACAAATGTTGGAGTTGATAAAATAATTGGAGCTGATGGTTATAGTTTAGATGCTTTCGCTTTAAAAGCAACTAATAATAAACGTGAATTAGTTACACGTGAATATGTTGATAAAACAAAAAATAATCCTGATGATTTAACTATAGAAGGTAATGCTTTAGGATTTATTCCATATTCAACAGGAATAACAGACCATAATTTACTTATGGAAGATGCATTTAAACATGGTATATCAACAACTGGATGGACTATATGGGCTGGTGATGCAACAAATCCAAATCCTGCAACTATTGTTGATGGTGTATTATATACTAATTATGTACCACAACCAAATCCAAATTCACCTTACTGGAATAATCATTTATTATTAACTAATAATTTTGGACCTGATATTGAAGAGAATTTCAATGTTTATGTAATAACAAATATTAATTGGGAATTAGAAATACCTGTCAATAATGTATTAATTATAACCAGTGATGCTTATTCAATAGGTTTTGATGAACAGATAGATATTGGTGGTGGTGAATATTTGTTACGATTTCATATTCCAAAAGGATCTGAAAAACGGATTCGTGGATTTGCAATGCAAATCATGACTGGTCGAGCACCAACACCACTTGTTAGTCCATATTTTAAATTTGTTAAATTTGAAGATTATCCACCAAATACAGTTATAAAAATTAAAGAAATTGATTATATTATTGACGATGACGGAGAATCTATTGATGGATCAGATACTCCAATGGTTGATGCAAATCATGAATTGGTAACTCGTGCATATGTTGATAGTGTACAAATTGCTGCTGATGATATTACTATTGAATCACATACTGGTTTTAGAGAAACTGGTATGGAAAATACATTTAGTGAATTAATAGTTAACAATTGGATGAATACTATGAGTACAGTAGTTTCTGATTATGTGGCTAATCCAGTTGATAACGGTAATTTTAATGTAATGATTAATGATGATGCACCATGGTCTGGTTATACTGGTACTATAGTTACTTGGGATGCAGGAATTTATGAATTTTATTGTACTAGAAATTTAGAGAATTCTGATGTATATCTTTATGATAATAATTCAGGAACAGAAATTTATTTCACTGCTGTATTTGAAAATGGTCGATATAGACATTCTTTGACATTAGTAGGTACTGAAGAGATAATTAGTTTAGGTTGTAATGATGAAGATTTTAATGATGAACCAGCTATTATTAATTTTATCAATAGATATAATTCTGTAACTGAACCAGAAATAACAGTTCTTGGAATTAATAAAATTATTGATGCTAATGAAAATAGTATTGATAATACGAATGTTCCAAGTAATGATTCAAAAAGTGAATTAGTAACTAAAAAATATGTAGATACTTTTATTAGTGATGCAGATGATATTACATTAAAAACTGTTACAGATTTAGTACCATTAATTACTGAACCAGATTTTAATGCTGTATTTACAATTTGGGATTCAACAGTTCCAAATTCAGGTTGGACACTCGATTCAAATGTAACTTATACTCCAGGTGTTTTCACTATTCCTATTGGAATTACTTTTATTAATATTTTAACTCATTCAAATTTTATATTTGGTAATGGTGGTTATTTTAGATTTTATAGTAATTTTAATTTTTTAGGTGGTGGTTTACATTTTAAATTAAGTAGTTCTTTAAATCCAAGTGTATTTGGATATGGTAATAAATTATTAAGTAATGGTGAATTTGAATATAAAGTTTTTATACCTAAAAATTTTGAATGTGATACATTTAGTATAGATTTTGGTATTCCATTAACATCTGATTGTTATATTCGTTTTATTGATATGGATCAATATCCAGTTAAAAATATTACTAAAATTAAAGAAATTGATTATATTATTGACGATGACGGAGAATCTATTGATGGATCAGATACTCCAATGGTTGATGCAAATCATGAATTGGTAACTCGTGCATATGTTGACAATATTACTTCTTTAAATGAATATACAGTTATTTTAAATGGAACTGATATAATAAATGGCTATATTGATCTTGGAATATCTATAAATAATATTTTTGATTTTAAAATTCAAGGAGCTGGTGAACAAATAGAAACTTTTGATTTTCAAATTGGAGTTCCTGATACTCGAATTTCATGGTCAGGATTAGGATTAGATGGACAATTAAGAGCTGGTCATACTGTTTCAGTTTTGTATAAATAATTATTATTTTACATTATTCAATTATTACATATTATTTAAAATGAGTTATAATTAATTATTATAACTCATTTTTTTATTTTCAAAAAATAATTTTTTTATTAATTCAAAAAAAAGGAATAAATTAATGTCAAGAATTAATGCTGAATGGATCAACAAAAATGGACAACATTTTGATATTACACAATTAAATGATTTAACACTTTTATTTAAACCTCAAGGTGGGCTATCATCTGATGCACAAGGTATATATGTTGAAGGTAGTATATCTAATTTAAAAAGTGATGTTATACAACGTCAGACAGATGCAACACTTGATCCTGGAGCAACACCAACAACAGGTGATAGATATTTAATAATGGATGCTTCTGCATTACATGCTAATTTTGGTACTATTACAGGTATTCAAACAAATGATATTGTTGAATATGATGGTGCTAATTTTGTAATAACATTTGATGCTGATATGGATACAGATGATAATGCACTTGTATGGGTTAATACTCCAAATGAATGGTGGCATTATAATGGTACAACATGGCATATCCATCAAGGATTATCAGCACTTGCAGCAGGTAATGGTTTAGTTATTGCTGCTGGACAAATTGATCTTGTTCCAGATGTCACAACAGGTGGTGATATAGCACCTGTTAATGTAGTTGCTAATGGTGTTGGAGTTGATGTTAATCTTTTAGATGGTGATCATTTAAATATTGATTGGAATCCAACAAATTATACTCCAGATGCTAGTATTACTGAAGCAGCAAATGTCGATGATCTTTCTGCACATCTTAAAGGTATTGATGATAAATTAGATGATATTGATGCAAATCATCTTGAACAAACTGTAACTCAAGCTGCCCATGGATTTACTGTTGGTCAAGTAATTCGAATGCAAGGTGGAATTTGGGTTCTTGCACAAGCCAATACAGCTTCAAATGCTGAAGCAATTGGTGTTGTTGATGAAATAATTAATGTTAATACTTTTGTTGTTGTTACACATGGTGTAACAAATAAATTATCTGGATTAACTCAAGATACAGTTTATTATCTTGATACAACAACACCTGGTTTATTAACAACTACTGTAACAAGTACAGTTGGTCAAATTGCAAAACCAATATTATATGCTAAATCAACTACAGAAGTTTACATATATGATAGAATTGGGATTGAAGTAGCAGCTAACGATCCAGTATCGTTTTCAGAAAATCATGTTATTACTGGTGCTGAAGTTACAGCTGGATTTTTTACATTAACTAATGTTCCCAATAATAAAACATTAGTTGAATGTGTTGTTGTTGGTGGTCCTAAACAAGTAAATTTAGATTATGCTAATAGAACAGCTACTGCAGATTATGTAATATTAGGTACAGCAAGTGATGAATTTCATTTTAATAATAATGGTGCTGGAACTGGATTATCTGAACATCTTATTGCTGGACATGAATTAATGATTACTTATAATTATTAAGGAGTAATATTATGGATCATTCAAGTCCAAGAGCAACATTTACAATTGCTGGTGGTAGTGTTTTTCGTTTAGGTATCAATAGTTCGAATAGTTTAGCAATTAATGCAATTTATCCAATTCAATTAGAAAATACAACTGGAGTTATTACTATGAGAACTACATGCTCTAGTTTATTTTCAATAGCATGTATATGTCAAAGTGGACAAACTGATGATATTGAAGTTGATTGGGGAGATGGTACAATTACTCAAGAAACTCCGTTTGATGGTATATATTTTCCACAATATGATGCTGGATGGGATGCTGCATGGCAACATATATATACTGATTCTACTCCAAAAACAATAACATTAACACCTGTTAATAATATACAAATAAAAGTTATTCATATGCATCCAAATATGCATGATTATGTTGATGGGCATGGTGTTATTGCACATAACATATTGAGTGTTGATTTAAAAGAAGCAGCTGGTATCGAAGCATTTAGAATTGCAGAACAACCAACATTAACTGAAATTAATATGAGTAATTGTATTAATGTTAAATCTTATCATATTATTGAATGTCCTAATTTAACAACTATGCAATTTGCATCAGGTTTAATAAGTAATTCATTTGAGTTATATATGCCCAATACTGGGTTAATTAATCCAACAATTAATGATATTAATAAGTTATCACATATTAGGTTAAATAGTTGTCCTAATTTAACAACATTAGATTTAAGTAATGATGTTAATTCTATATTAACAGCTATTGAAGTTTGGGATAATCCTCTATTAACTAATGTTATTATAAATGATACTATTGGTTCATTAAATACAGTATCATTAGATCAAACAGGTGTATCTGGTGCTGTTGTTGATGCTTTATTAGTTCAAGTTGTTAATCAGTGCAATAACCCACAACCGAATCCACAAGATATTGCTGATTATAATACTCAGATTGCTTCATTTCAAAATGATATTTTAACTGCAGAAAATGAGCGTGATGTATATATTGCTGAAAAAGCAGGTTATGAGGATGAATTAGTAATTTTAAATAATGAACTTAATGATTTAATTAATGATGGATATGGACCTGGTGATCAGGAATATGATGATAAAGTAGATGAAATTTCGGATAAAGAACAACAAATTTCTGATATTCAAAGTCAAATTGATTATTATAATAATGATGTAATTCCTAATTTAGAACAAGAGATTTTGGATATTGAAAATATGATTCAACAAGCATATGATGATGCTGAAGCAATTACAAGTGGTCAATTTACGTTTTCAAATTCTCCTGCTGCAATTGATGGTGATGATACTTATACACGGAATGATTTATTAACTGAATTAAGAGATAATTTTTATTGGAATACAAATGATGGATCTGGTGGTGGTGAAGAATAATTATAATGACCTTGCCGTTAAAATATTCATAGTGAGGAAAAATATGTTTAAGGTGTAATAGATAAAAAGAGGTTGTCAATGAAAATAAAAAAAGATTTTTTAAATAGATCATATTCTGATCCGAATGCTGTAACATCAGATGATTTATTTAATGATGAAACCAGAACAATTTATGAAGAAATAAATAATATACAAGGTGACAATTTTACAATTAATAATGGTATTTTAGTAACCAATGCTGGAACTTCAAATTGTAATGGTTTTTATGTTTATGCTGGCATTTTATCTGGAAAACCTTATTATACTAATGACAACGGATTCCGTTTAATCTGGAGTGGTACTCGTTGGGAATTACAGCAGATTACACCTTTATTAGTTTTTTATTATAATGATACAATTGATGATCTATCTGCTCCGTTTTATCAATTAAATTGGGCTGAAATTAATGGTACTTTACCAGTACCAACTTTTTCAACTTCAATTAATACACAATCAATTAAAAATATTAATTTAATTATAGATAGTGATAATGAATCAATAGATGGATCTGATACTCCAATGTCAAATGCTGGAGCAGAATTAGTAACTCGTAGTTATGTTGATATAAATCTCCAGAATAATTCACATTGGTCTAAAACTGGAACAGAATTAGAACCATCAGATGGAAATGTAACAACTACCAAAATTGATCGAGATCACAATGCCTACAATCAATTTGTATTAGAAAATATAAATACTGGTAATGGTGCTGGGGCAGTTTTTGAAGCACATAAATCAAATACCGCATATCAAGATAATATGTATATGGGTATTTACTCTGATAATTTTTGGTTATCACAATTAGCAGGAAATGGTGTATTAATGACTGATCAAAATTTAGTCATTGGTACTGTTGATGTTAATAAAAGTATTAATTTTCTTGTTGGTAATTCTTATTCTTCTCCTGTTGTTGTTGGACATTTAAATCAAGACGGTTTTCATTTAGATGCATTACAAACAACAACTGTACATCCTGCAAGTTATTATAATTTATTTGTTAATGCGTCAACTGGTCTTATTTATGCAAGTAATACTGGAGCTATTGGTAATACACCACAAATAGATACATATACACTAACAAATACAGATATTCTAACTAATGGTTATATTACATTAACACAAACACCATCAACTAATAATCATAATAGTGTAAATCTAAATGGTTCGATTTTATTTGAAGGTGCTAGTGAAGATTATACAGTTGATGTAGGTAATAATAGAATAATTTTTACAAGTTCACAAATAGCTTTATTAACAGTTGGTGATAAAGTACAAGTTAAATATAAGTATTAATATAATGAGGCGTAATATGTCCGAAATTCCAAATAAAGAAAAATTTTTAATTATTGATTTAGATATTGCAAATAAAGCTATATCTTTTCTTCAAACAGTTCCATATCAATATTCAAAACCAATAATTGAAATGTTGATTAACTTAAAAACTTTAAAAAATTTTGAAGATGAACAAATAAATAATTAACATATAACAAATAGTAGTTTAATTATTAATATTATATATATTATTTTAGGAGAATTATAATGTCATTGATTCGCGGCAATACACAAATACTTAACAAATCAATTAGTAATGATCGTTTTATGGATCAACGTTGGAAACATCCAGTTAGACTTTTAGAAACAGTATTAAATATTGGTTTATCAAATGGAGCTACTGTTGATGGTTTAGCAGTTTCCACTGGAGATCGTGTTGCTTTGTTTGCACAAACTACGACTTCACAAAATGGTATTTATTTGGTAGATACTGGTGGTGCTTGGACACGAGTTTATGATTTCGAAGTTGGTGATGATGTTGCCGCTACAGTTTTTAGTGTTGAAGAAGGTAATACACATGAAAATCAACAATGGACAATTGCTAATAATACTGGTAATGCTATAGTTGCAACAAATAATTTAACAATTTATCAATCAGGTGGTTCTGGTTCAGTAACTGCTGATAATGGGTTAACTGAAAATAGTGGTGTTATAGAATTAGGTGGAACATTAATTAAAAATACTATTGTTGATGCTGCTTCTTTTGATTTTGAGTTACAAAGAACTACAACTTCAGGTATTGGTGGTGTTACAAGTTTAGATACTGATAATGATAAACTTGAATTAAGATATACTGGATCTGGTTCACCTGGAGCTATGGTTGGTGTTGATGCCAGTAACGGTTACGCATATTTACAAGGTTTTAATATATCAACTGGTAATTCTCAATTTTTACGTTCTGATGCTACTGAAACCATATTTGGAGCTGAACTTGGTGGTGGAGGAACACAGACAACTTGGGAAGGCGTTAAATATGATTATGATTATTCTACAAATTTTGTTGATGATTCACTTATAACAAAAAGATATGTTGATAATCTTATTAATGGACGTCAATGGAAATCTCCTGTTCGTGCTATTGTTGATGGTACAAATGTTACTGGTAATGTAACACTTAGTAATGGTCAAACTATTGATGGTGTTGTATTAGCTACAGGTGATCGTGTAGGTGTTTTTAATCAAACTACTTCTTCTGAAGATGGTGTTTATGTTGTAGATACTGCTGGTGCATGGGCGAGAGCAAATGATTGGTCACTTGGATATACTGCAGCTAATTTTACATTTTTTAGTAAAGAAGGTACTTTAAATTCAGATTGTGAATTTACAGTTACAAATAATTCATCTTCAGATGTTATTGGTACTAATGATTTAATTTTAGAACAAACTGCTGGACAATCTGCTATTTCAGCAGGTGATGGTTTAGTACGTAATTCTAATGATTTTGATGTCGTTGCTGCTGATCTTTCACTTCTTGTTAATGCAGATGATATGCAAGTTAATATCGGAACTACTAATGGTACATCCTTAGAAGTATCTGCAACTGGTCTTGAACTTGTAAGTGCTGTTACTGGTGCTAGAACATTTAGTCATACAAATACTGAATTTGGTATAACCGCTAACAATCTTACATTTTATGATACAGAAATTAGTGATGGTGCTGTAACAACTGCTATACCATTTTCAATGACTCCAACTATAGATTATGGTAATGGTAATACTACAATTTCAGGTGGAGCAATTGATCAGTTTAGAGCTGATTTTACTGATGATGCTATAATTAATGCATTAATTCAATTAAAAGCACAAATTGATACAACACCAACAGAAACTATTAATTCTTCAACTACATTGAATATTACAAATCAGACTGCTATTTGTAGTGTTGCTCCAACAACTGGTGTTTCTCAATTAAAAGTATATTTAAATGGTAATAGAGTTTTACCTACTACTGAATATGTTATAACTACAGCTTCAACTGGATTAATAACTTTTACTGCTGCACAAGTAATCGTAGCTGGAGATGTTGTTACATATGATTATATAGATGCATAAAATAGAAAAGTTGACAGTTAATATTTGTTAACTGTCAACTAAAAAATCAAGGAATATATAATGGCACAAATTAGAAACCATCAGATTGTAAATAACAATCTTACTGGAGCAACATTTGATCGAAATTTTAGATTTTATGATGAAATGGAAGTTCCAATACTTAAAGGTGAAATTCGATATTGGCAAAGTAAATATTATCAAACATTAAAAGATATTACTTTAATTGATATACCAACTCCTGTTGAAAATGATTTAACAAATAGTCCTGATTTAAAACCTGAATGGTGGTTCGAATTACCCAATTTTGCCGTTAAAAGACATGATTTTGAATCTTTTAGTACTAATTATCATCCAATTTCTAATAATATATTAAATGAAATTGTATTTAAATATCATTGTGCAAGATTATGTGATAATTTTGATTCATATACTAATTTTCTTTTTGATATTACTAATGATTCAAATGAATGGAAGGCTTTACAATTTTCAGACATAACAAACTTTGTAAATTGGTATAATACTAATACTTCCATTAATTCTGTTTATGTTCGTATTTATGGTTTAATTAAAGATGAATCATATCGAATACATAAAATGCATGGAAGAAATCAATCTTTAGGTATTTGTAAAGGATCGACTGGAAAATATTCAAACTATTATAAAAGTGGTTGTGGACTACAATCAAATTGGGATAATATAGATACTTTTTCTACTGATGTATTAACTCGTGTTACTGGTGTTATACCTTCAGTTAATGTTTCTGGAGCTATACATTTTACTTCTAATGTTAATAATATGTATAAATTATATAGAACACAAAATTGTCCTAATATAATTCGTTTTACAAGTACACCAAATATGAAACAAAAATATAATCCAACTACTGATTCTGTTAGTAATATTAGTGTTGATGAAGAGTTTTATCCAATTACAGGTTCAAATGCATTTTATTATATAGATAACTTAGCTAATTGGTCATTTGTTTCTGTTCAAAATATGTCGGATAGTAATTATTTAAATTCTTATTCATATATTAAAACATATTCATTTGAAAATAGTTCTGGTGAAATTATTATAATTGTTAAACCAGTAGGTATGGATGAATTTCGAATTAATTATATATCTGCTGATAATATAACGTTTTATGGTTTATTTTATAATTCAGATGATAAACCGAAAGTTTATAAAATACCATCTTCAGCTATGACAAATATTAATTCAGCCGAATCAAATCAATCTGTTTTATTAAATAAAAATGCTTTATTGGTTGGCCAAAAAGGAAGTTGTTCATATAATTTAAATGATAAAACTATAAGAAATATACGATTTTTTTATAGTTCCGATGATGGTTATATGTGTGATTTTTCAGAAGAAATACAATGGAAAATAAGGAATAATGGCGCTAAAGCGTATCCTATACTCCATTCAACAGTTTAAGTACGTTATATTAAAACGTACTAACTATCCGTGTTTATTATTAAAAAACACTAACTATAAGTACGTTATATTAAAACGTACTAATTAATCTTCAGTTTATAATTTTATAACTATGAACTGAAGATTTTTTTATTTTTTAAAAATTTTAACTATTTTTAGGAAGAAAAAATGATTACATATAGATTATTTGACGAAACAGAAAATTTTATAACTGGTGATAAACGAATTTGGGATAATAAGTTATATGAAGCAACAAATAATATGCCAGTTTCTAATCCCGGTGATATGACATATTTACCAGTTTTTAATGCTAATTGGAATCATTCTCCAGATACTACATATTTTAATATAATATATTTAAATGATACGTGTATCATTTCAATAGATGTAACTGTTGACGATATAACTTTTATTCTTCCGAATCCACAATCATTCAAATATAAAAAATTTAATTTTATAGTATCAACTTCAGGTAATGAATTAACTATTCAGACACATGATTCATCAACGTTTATAAATAATAGTAAATTATCTGTTACTTATCCAGCTACTAATGACAATGTTACTTTTTTCTCAAATAGTACTGGTTGGCAAGTTAATTCTGAAGTAATAGATAAACTTCCTTTATTATTTAGTTGTACTACAAATAATTCACAAACATTTATTGATACACGAATAAATGTTAATATTGATAAAATTATTAAAAGTCAGGGTAATATAGCACATCTTACAAGTAATGAAATTATTTTTGATGAAAATGGATTATTTATATTTTCTGTTTCATGTGCTACGGATATATCTTCAGGTAGTTCACGTTCAACATCAAATGCTTTTTTACAAATTGATACTGGAAGTGGATTTATTGATGTTAGTGATTTTAAATTAAGTATGTATAATCGTATGAGTGGTAATGGAATTAGTCAAGGTTCACAAATTATTCCTATCAATATATCTAAAAATGATAAAATTAGATTACAAGTTGTTCGAGCTGATGGTTCAGATACTTTAATGACAATTCCAAATGGAACTTCAATAACAGTATTTATGTCTAAAGGTCTTAGAGGAGAAAAAGGCGTTAAAGGTGATAGTGGTAATGATGGTGATTTAACATGGGAAGGAACATGGTCTGCAGGAAGTTATGATATTAATCAAACCGTTCAATATCAGGGTTCTTCATTTGTTTGTATTACAAATGGTACAGTAACAACACCAGGTACTCCATCATCACCAAATACTGGATGGGAATTACTTTGTGAGAAAGGAGTAGATGGATCAGGTACTTCAATTAATATTTCTGATTCTAATGTATCCGTTCCAAATTCACCATTTTCAACAATAAATTTTACTGGTGATATTACAGCAACAGATGCTGGTTCATCAATTGTAGATGTTAATTTTGAAGAGACTATTGAATATATGATTCCTATTTGGGCTGAAGAAAACAATTCTCTTGGAGCTGGATCATACGAATGGGCTTTTGGAAATGGTGCGAATACACCATCTGATGGTGGAATAACTATATTTGTTCCATCTGGTTATAGTTGTGAAGTTGTTGGTATGTCATTAAGAGTTGGATCTGGGACTGCAACAGTTGAATTAGTTGTTAATGGTGTTCTACAAGGTAGTGCATGTCAAGTACAATTAACTTCTGGACAAGGTATAGCAAATACAATCTCTCCAACAATTTCTATTTCATCTGGTGATTATATTAATTTTCATACATTATCAGCCAATAGTACATCCGGACCATGTGTTGTTACTGCTTGGTTACGATATTTTAAATAGGAGATTATATATGACTATTTTACAAATTGAAGAATTAAATAATCAAAAAGAATTATTTTTAAATAATAATGGTTATAGTTTAGATCAATTATTTATTCTTGAACAAGAATATTTAAAATTTAATAAACGAGCTATATCTGTTAAAGAATGGTATAATATAGTTGATCAATATTATCAAACATGGAAAACTTTAATTTTTAATAATGATGATGTTTCACAAATGTCATTTGAGAAATTAGAAAATATACCATTTACTTTTGAAGAAATGTTAAAAAATGATTTTTTAACATTCGAAGAATACAAAGCCAAGAAAATTAAAGATAATTGGGAATTAGTTAATGATTTTCAGAAGAAACGTCTAAGTGACGGTGGACTTTCATATTGTATGATTATGAAAGTTCAATTACAAAATCAAAAATGTATTGATAATTGTAATTGGGCGGATAATTTATGGAAACAATATTATCAAACTAAATATTTAATTAATATATCAACTACGAAAGAAGAAATAGATTCTTTACCATTAGCTACATTAAATATTCCTGAATTACCTTGGGGTCTTGATGTAATAATGGCTGAAATTGATGGATAAAAAATATTTGATTTATGTAAATAATTCATATTTTTAGGAAAAAAAATGATTACATATAGATTATTTGACGAAACAGAAAATTTTATAACTGGTGATAAACGAATTTGGGATAATAAGTTATATGAAGCAACAAATAATATGCCAGTTTCTAATCCCGGTGATATGACATATTTACCAGTTTTTAATGCTAATTGGAATCATTCTCCAGATACTACATATTTTAATATAATATATTTAAATGATACGTGTATCATTTCAATAGATGTAACTGTTGACGATATAACTTTTATTCTTCCGAATCCACAATCATTCAAATATAAAAAATTTAATTTTATAGTATCAACTTCAGGTAATGAATTAACTATTCAGACACATGATTCATCAACGTTTATAAATAATAATAAATTATCTATTACTTATCCAGCTACTAATGATAATGTTACTTTTTTCTCAAATAGTACTGGTTGGCAAGTTAATTCTCAAGTAACATCCGTTGGTGGACAAATACAACCATATCTTGATGAACAATCAGATATGGTTTTTCCATTAGGTGGTTCTGATCTTACTTTAATTTTAACAGGAGGTAATTTTGATACTGATTTATCTATTGATATGGGACCACAGATAACAGTAACATCAATTAATATAATAAGTTTTACTGAATTAGAAGTAATTTTTGATACAACATCTACATTACAATCTCCATATATAATAACATTAAGTCGAGGAATGTCAAATCATTTTGGAGCAGAAATTAAAGTTTCAACTGGTGAAATAATTGGAGCTGGTCCAGCTGGAACTTTTATAACAAATTTTAATCATGCAAATGGTAATACTAATGGTGCTGCATTATGGGGACCTGATTGGGATATTTGGATAGATACTGGAGTTAATTCTGTTGACGGACTTTTTCAAGATAGTAATACAACTACACCATCTGGATCAACTGGACCTAGTGCTCCTTATGATAGTTATTTTATGTTTACTGAACGTAGTAGCCCAAATTTTGGTGCTGCAGATAAAGATGCGACAGTTACTACAACTAATTTTCGTGATGCAACTTCAATTAGATTTTTTTATCATATGTTTGGTACTAATATGGGAAACTTAATTCTTCAAGCTCAAGATGGTAGCAATGTTTGGAATACAGTACAAAGTTGGATTGGTCAGCAACAAACAGCATCTTCAGATCCTTTTTTCGATAGTGGAATAATTGATTTGACAATTTTTGAACCAAAAGCAATTCGATTCTTATTTACAACTCCAACAAATTATCAAGCTGATATTTGTTTAGATAGTATTGTAATTGAATCAACGTAAAAAAGAAGGTTTAATATGGTTTATAATTTTAAAACAAAAGAAGATGTTATTTTTCATAAGAATGAATTTTTAGACAAATATGGAATAACTAATGATCAATTAATATTATTATCAAGTGAAATAGTTAAAGGTAATTCAAAAGCTTTAGCAATTGAAGAATGGTATCGTAATATTGAAAATTTGACTCAATTAATGATATCAAAAACTGAAGCTAATGAAGATTATATTGATCTTGAATTTAGTAATATTGGTGATATACCTTTTACTTTTGAAGAAATGTTACAACCTATTTCTTTAACATTCGAAGAATACAAAGCCAAGAAAATTAAAGATAATTGGGAATTAGTTAATGATTTTCAGAAGAAACGTCTAAGTGACGGTGGACTTTCATATTGTATGATTATGAAAGTTCAATTACAAAATCAAAAATGTATTGATAATTGTAATTGGGCGGATAATTTATGGAAACAATATTATCAAACTAAATATTTAATTAATATATCAACTACGAAAGAAGAAATAGATTCTTTACCATTAGCTACATTAAATATTCCTGAATTACCTTGGGGTCTTGATGTAATAATGGCTGAAATTGATGGATAAAAATATTTAGTTCACATTTAGTAAAATATTATATATAATTGTACAAAGGTTACAAATGAAATTTATTAAAATACATCGATTCTATATTATATTATTATCATTTTTTTTAATAATAATAACTTTGATCGGATTATATATATCAAATTATATTATTAATGATAAATTACATGACGTTTTATATTCTGATTATGAAACAAAAATCAATCAAGTTAAAAATATATTTGATAATTCATATCGAAATTTAAATATAAATATTGATCATACATTATATAACTCTATAAATAACAATAAAAATATTAATTTGAAAGAAGTTTTTGATCAAATTATAAAAAATAAAATAAATTCAAATATTTTTTATACTATGATATTAGATAATGATATAATTTTTCAATCTGATTTAATATATACTGAAGAAATGATTAAAAATTTTAAAAAAATTATTGATCAACATTCGAATAACATAGGTATATTTTTTATTAATAATAAATTTTATTGGTTAATTAAACGTCAATTTAAATATATAAATGATAAAATTAATTTAATATGTATTGAAGAAATTTCTAAAGAAACAGAATTAATTAAAAATTTACATATAATCAATGTTCATATGTTAATTGAAGATAATAATCAACAAATTGATTATTTTTCTAAAGAAATAATTAAACAAAACTTTAATTTTGCCGTTAAAAATAGTTACAATCAAACATTTCAAATACAATTTCATAATAAATCATTTACAAATTTCATAGTAAATATTTCTAAAATTTTTATATATTATGTTTTATTTATTAATATATTAGCTATTCTATTTGTTGCCATTAATTATATTGGATTAATAATACCAATTGATAATTTAATAAACAATATTGATTCAATAAATATACATAAATTTGAAACTCTTAATTGTATAAATTTTGAAAGATTTAATGAGGTTTATAAATTATGTATTTCTTTTAATAATTTAATTAAATATTTTTATTCACAAGAAAAACAATATAAACAAATTTTAGAATCTTCATATGATGTAATATGGCAATCTGATTCTAATTTACATTTTAAGTATGTCACTCCATCTTCATTTAATATGTTTAATCTTAAACCAAAAGATTTTTTAATTGCTGTTAATAATCCAAATACTTTTAATAATATATTTACTAAAGAACATTATACTTTTTTACTTGATACAATTAATTTATTTAAAAATAATAAATTAAAAACTCCAATTATTTTTGAAAATAAACAATATTTTATACAATTAGATCGATGGAAATGGGTTTCTAATACAATTAATATATTTAAAGATACAAAAAATGAAAAATATTTAGTAGGTATTATTAGAGATATTGATGATAGAAAGAAATCAGAAATAGCATTAATTGAAAGTGAAAAAAAATATAGATTGTTTGTTCAAAATTTTAAAGGTATATTATTTAAAGCTGTAGTAAAAAAAGGACCAGTATTTATTCATGGAATTGTAAAAGAAATTACAGGATATACTGAAGATGAATTTTTAAGTGGCAAAATAACTTGGCGTAAAGTAATACATCCAGATGATTTAGAAAATAATTTAATTTCTTTAAAAAAATTAATTAAAAAAGATAATAATTCAGATGAACGTATTTATCGAATAATGCATAAAAATGGATCATATAAATGGGTTCGTGAAGTTATACATAATATTCATCTTGATAATATACATTACTTACAAGGTATTATTATTGATATTGATAAGCAAAAACGTTTAGAAGAGATATTACAACAAACAAAAAAAATATCATATTTAGGAACAATGGCCGCTGGAATTGCTCATGAAATTAATAATCCATTAACTGGAATATTACAATATAGTGAATTAATTCTTGATGATCAAGAAAAAGATTGTGAAAATTATAATGTAATGAAAGAAATAATTGTTAATTGTAATCGAATAGCAAAAATTATTAAAACATTATTAATTTATTCACGAAGTGGATCTGAAAAAACACCTAATTTAATTAATTATATTATTGATAAATCATTTCAATATACATATGATAGATTAAATAGATATAATATTACATATACCTTTGATAATTCTATTGATTATACTATATTGTGTGATAGTAATTTAATTGAACAAATATTTATTAATCTTATTAATAATTCAATTGATGCTATTAATGAAAGTGAACGATTAGATGGAATTATAAATATAACAATTAAACATATATTTGATAAAATAGAAATTACAGTATATGATAATGGAATTGGTATAGATAAAAAAAATATTAATAAAATATTTGATCCTTTTTATACAACGAAAGAACCTGGTAAAGGTACAGGTTTAGGAATGTCATTAGCATATTCATTTATCTCTGAACATGGTGGCAATATTAAAGTTAAGAGTATTAAATTTAAACAAACTGAATTTATTATAACGTTTCCTA
Organism: Fidelibacterota bacterium; assembly: GCA_029931905.1. Classification (GTDB taxonomy): domain Bacteria; phylum Fidelibacterota; class Fidelibacteria; order Fidelibacterales; family Fidelibacteraceae; genus TCS52. Next base: position 36,057 of record JAOZRH010000002.1, on the reverse strand, counting down.
TATATAGACAAACTTGAAAAAATTATAAACTATTTTAGTCTAAAAAGGAGATTATGAGTAAAATTTTAGTTATAGACGATGAACGTTCAATTCAACAATCATTTAAAAAAAGATTAAATAAAGAAGGTTTTGATGTTGATGTTGCCGATGGTTGGCAAAATTCAAAAGAATTGATACAAAATAATTTATATGATATTATTTTTCTTGATATAAAAATTCCAGGTAAAAATGGTTTAGAAATTTTAAAAGAAATAATGAAAATTAATTCACAAACAACAGTTGCTATGATAACAGGTAATCCATCTGAAGAAACAGCAAGAATTGCATTGACAAATGGAGCTGTAGAATATCTTGAAAAACCAATTAATAAAGATGTTTTGTTAAAAACAGTTTATAGAGCAATTGAAAGAAGTAAATTAATATCTGAAAAAAATAAATTAATGAAAAATAATATGGATTTTCAAAAGAAAATAGATGATTTAATTAAAGAAGAACCAAAAGAAATAGAAACTAATGAATTTAATGAATTAATAAATGATTTTGTTAAACATAGAAAACAAATGGCAAAAGAATTAAAAGTCGTTAAAAAAGAGCTTGATAAATCGATTGATAATTTTAGAATACGAGGTTATTGTGGAAAAAAATTATAATCGAGAAATTTTAAAACATATTAAAAAAATTACTCCGTTTCATCCAGTTGCTGTTCAAATAATTAAATTGATCAATAATGAATCTTTTACAAATGAAGAATTAGTTAATTTAATACAAATTGATCCAATTATTACAAGTAAATGTATTACTATTTGTAATAGTCCATATATTGGTCTACGATCCAAAGTAACATCTATTGAAGGTGCTTTAATTATATTGGGTTGGGAAAGTATTTTTAAAATTGTACAAAATATTGGTTCAGCTTCAATTAATTTTAATAATTTTAAGTTATGGTTACATCATGTTGGAGTCGCATTATTAACAAAAATTATTTTTTTAAAATTAAAAGAAAAAAATATTAATAGTGATTTTAACTATCAAACAGAGTCAAATTTATATATATGTGGTTTAATACATGATATTGGTAAAATTATTACATATAGTTTTCCTGATGTACATAGATTTAGAGTTGAATTATATAGATTAAAATATACAAATAATATTAATCAGATTGAAAATAAATTTTATGGAACAACAAGTAATACTATTACACAAAAAATATTAAAACTTTGGAATTTTCCAGATTTATTAATTAATTTAATTATTTCACAAAAAACAACTAATTTCAGTAAATTACCTATCGAAATTATACAGGAGAAACATATTTTAGAATTAGCTAATATATTTTATGATGTTTTTAATTTAAAAAGTACAGTCATTAATTTTATTATTTCTGAAAATATATTAGAGCAATTTCAAATAACTGATATTGATGTTAAACAAATGCAGTATGATTATTTTAAAGAAATGTCTAATATTGGACATTTATTAAATTTACAAAGCTAATTAGGAGATTATTTTGAATGATAAAATTTCTGAAAGTTTTGTCCGACTTTTATTTAGTGAATTAAAAGATTCAGATACTGAAAATAAAAATTCAATAAAAGATTTAACAATTTCTATTACTGAATTATTAAAAATTTTTGGAAATAATCCAAATGAAATAATTAATAAATTAGATAAGATAAGTAAATTACAACAAGATTTACATATTAAATACGAAAGAGCTAATTATAGATTTAATATTATTATAGCTGTATTTGGTGTATTAACTTTAATAATAAAATTTATGGATTGGTTTATTAAAACACAATAGGAGATTTATGTATGAATATTGATACAAATTGGATAATAATTACATTATTTGTACCTGTGATTATTGCATTTTTTAAAAAAGAAATTTCTTCTTTTATAGGAGATTATATTATATATAAAAATCGAATGTTCGATGTAGATGGTGATCCTGGTACCGGGCAAGATTGTTATATACAAAGTAGTGCAACTGGAAAATTTATAAGAATTACAGTTGATAAATATCAATTTGGTTTATCTCCATCTAAACGAAAAATAATTACATTTCAAAGTGATCCAGATGGCGACCCTGACAAAATTATAGTTGTCCCATATACATATTCTGTTTGGAATTCTATAATTAAAGGTAGTTTGGCAAAAAATAAGTAGAATATTTAATTTAAAAAATAAAGGAAAATAACATGGGTTCAACAACAACTTTTTTAATTAGTGGAATTAGTGGTTTTATTATTGGTGTTTCACTTTTGTGGATAATGTTAAAGGTAATTGCACCTAAAACAGAAACTAAATGGGATGATCGAATTGTTGATATTATTGAAGGAATGGCTGCTGAAACAAATATTGATATTGATGAAATTGCTAAAAAAAGTACAGGTAAATTAAAAGAACAAATTATTAAAAAAATTTAATCAATGTAGAAATATTTTTTTAAAAAGGAATAAATATGATTCAAACAATTATTTTAAATTTTATGTATGCTACATGTGGACTTATTTTAGGTTTATTTTTTTGTTTTATTGGATTTAAAATATTTGATCGTATTACTTCATTTAAAACTGAAAGACAATTAAAAGAAGGAAATATAGCAGTAGGAATCGTAACCGCTTCAATTTTTATTTCAGTAGGTATTATGGTTGCAAATATTATAGGAATGGCTTTAAATTGAAAGTAATATTTAGGTTATTAATATTATATTGTATATTCGTAACTCCAATATGTTTTGCACAAAATTTAAAATTTGAAAAAATAAAAAATACAATTGATGACCCAAAATGGTCTAATCAATATAATAAACATTTTCAAAAAAATTCAAAACGATATTTTGGAGTAGGATTTAATTGGAAATGGTGGAAAGCGCAATCAATCACTGAATCGGCTTTAGATAAAAATGCTGAATCGTGGGTTGGTGCTAAGGGACTTATGCAAGTTATGCCAAAAACATATAAAGATATACAAAAAAAAGTTCCTGATTTAGGTAATATAAATGAACCACGTTGGAATATTGCTGCTGGATTATATTATAATAAATATCTCTTTAATAATTGGACATCACCAAGACCGTTTATTGATCGTATGTCATTTATTTTTGCATCTTATAATGGTGGTATAGGTAATGTTCTTAAAGCTCAAAAATATTGTAATCGAAAAAAGAATATTAACTGTAATTTATGGAATAATATAATTGATGTAGCACCTAATATTCAAACGTGGAGATATGATGAATCTCTTCACTATGTTGAAAAAATTAAAAAATTAATGATTAATTATAAGTAATCTTGCCGTTAATTTTTTTAAATAAAAAAAGTACTCTAAGTATAATTATAATATAACTATACTTAGAGTATTATTTCATTTGATTTTAATTTGGGTTATTTCACCAAAATCTTTATCAATATTTATTTTTTGTCCAGAGGATGTTATTATAAAAACAAAAGGTAAATTATTTTTGATAAATTCTTGTTTTTTATATAACTCTTTAATATCACTATACATATCAGTAAGTGATATACACATACTTATTTCATTAGGATCTTCTTCCCATATTGTTTGTATCTTTTCAAATACATACTTATGAGATGTTCCACCTCCTCCTTTATATCCTTCAGTTTTAATAAATTTATAGAATTCAATAATATTATCAATATTAAATTCTTTTTCTTGATGTATTTTAATATCATGTATTAATACTTTAATAACTTTAAAATATTTCATACTTTGTTCAATAATATAACTAAATTGCTTTAGTTCTTTTTTATTTATTGAACCAGATCTATCAACACATATGATAAGTGTTCCAATACCTTCATTACTTTCAGATAATGAATATCCAGGTAAATGTATTCCGTGGGGTTGATAAAATTTATTTAAACTTCGCCAACTACGATCATCTGGTTTCATAATCGTATTTGTTTTAATTGATTTTTCAACAAGTTCTTCCCAAGGTATTTCAACTTTAAGAAGTTGACTTAAATATTGTGATATTTTTCCACTAATATTACCTTTCTTTTTCATATCTTCAAGAATAGCGCGAGCCTCAGAGATAAATTTTTCTCCATCCTCGATTTCTTCTTCTGTTTGTTTTCCATTTTTATTACTTCCTCCTTGCATTGGAGAAACTTCAAACATTTTATTACCATGTTGATCGAAAACTTCAATCATATTTGAATTCGGTCATTGTTTAATTTGGTTAGGAAAACTATGATGATTAAATAGCCAATTATAGGCCTGTTCAGTTGAACATTTTGGTAATTCTTTATCTAATTCTTCAATTATATGATATTCAGATAATGGACTCTTTAGAAATGATTTCATGTTACGCATTTCACGTTCAACAACATGATCACATGCAACTGCCCATATTTCATGTTTACGATTATCTTTTCGATTTCCATGTCGATTAAGAATATGTAATAATTCATGAATTGCTGTATAACAAATTGCTTCATGATCATATTTATCATCTTCAAAAATATCTTGATTGAAATGAATTGAACCAGATTCAAGATTACCTTCTTTACTTTCGAATATAACATATCCGAATGCATTTGGAACTGTACTATTTTTTTCAAATAACCAATTGAATTTGTAACTTTGAATACCAAAGAAAACTAAATCTTTTGTAAACATTTTCAATTTGGCTTTTTTTATTTTCTTTGCAATATCCATAATTTTTTCCTTTGAGAATTATTATAGATCAACAATTTCATTAATAATTTCATTAAATATTGTTTCATCATTCTCTTCAATCTTTAATGCTACTTTTGTATAAAGTGTTTTCATCTTCAAAAGTTTTTCTATATTGATAATTTCTTTCATTATCATAATACTAAGTTCTGGAGATTCTTTTCCGTATCTGATAATCATTTTTGCAAAATTTTCAATTATATTTTTGTCTTTATGATTATTAATATAATAATTTACTCCAGCAAATGCAAGAGCATAACGATCTACACTACTATTTGGTAATGTATAATTTTCAATATTATTTAGAATATGATTTAAATCAAATTTATTGAAAATTTTATAGAAACTTGTGAAATCACTTGCTGCACTTTTTCCAACATGACCTGTACAAATATATAAAATTTCTTCACTATTGAGTGATTTGTTATTATTTATTTGTTCCATAATCTGAATCATAGAAGCGAATCGAGTCCAACTTCTTGGAGATCCCCAAGCACTATCAACTTGTTCATCTTCATGAAAAAATTGCTGATACATATCATTTTCAAGAAATGATCGAACTCCGATATGGATTTTATTTGGAATAGCAAAATTATTTTTCCAATCTTCAAATTCAGTATAAACTGGACATAAAAATACTCGATTTACAATTGCTGAAAACATTGTCTTTGCACCAGCTTTATTACTTGTGTTTCCGGCAAGACAAATAGCAACGTTTTTTGGAATTTTAAATTCACGAAGTTTTCTTTCTGTGAGCAGTTCATAAAGCATAGCTAAATGAACTGGTCCACATAAATGCATATCATCTAATAACCAGATAACAAATCCATCATTTGTTTTATGTTTTTCTGATAGTATATATAATTGTTTCATAATATCAGGAAATGACCATATAGTTCCTAAAACAGTTTTACCATTCACCTCAATATTTTCAAATTGAGGAATACCTCCCGTTTCTTCAGGAGGTTTTAATGCGAAATGTGTACTTATTACATCTGTTTCATATTTCTTTCCCATAAATTCAAATCCATTTCCAAGAGCTTGAAGTGAGGCGGTTTTACCACCACCTGGTGCGCCTTGAAAATATGGATAAGCAACGTCCATTCCGTTAATTTGCATCATAAAGTTTGTTGTAGCTAATTTAATAGCTTTGACTAGACTAAAAGATTTTTCTTTAATCATTTATCTCTTCCTTTTTTAAAAAAGTAAATTAAAATAATAAAGTATTATATTAAATAATATAATACTTTATTATTTCTATATAAAAATTATGAATATAAAAAATATAATTTAAGAGGATCTAATTATGAATAATAATATTAGTGACTTAAAAAAATATTATTCCCAACAAGAATATATTATAAAGCGAATACTTTATGAATTTAAAAAACCAATTCATCAAAATTGTTTTTTTCGGAATCTTGAAGCTCTTCGTGAACAATCAGATTATGTTAAATTTGATAATGTAAAATGGAAAATGCGTCCAGATGTTTTTTGTTCGGATTATTATGAAGAACATAATTTATATCCAATTATTCTCTTGGTAAATAATATCTCTACATTATTTCAATTTATAGTTGATAACGTTGAAGAACGAATAATAATTGCCCCTCATTATAAAATAATAATTGAAGTAATAAATACTTAAATATATTTAATCAAGGAGAAATAAAAAAAATGTCTTTAATAATTGAACAAATTATAAGATCTACTATAGATGATATTATTCAAACTGAAAATCAAATTGAAATTAATAATATTCAAACTTGTTTTGCTAATAATAATTTTGATAATTTAAGTGAATTTTATATAGAAAAATTTAAGAAAAATTATTTTTTATATGAAAATTTATTGATATATGAACAAGCAGAACTACATGTTGTAAAAAATACACCAACAAAAAGATTAAGTAATAAAAGAATAAAAAAATTAGCTAAATATAGATTAAAATATAAAAAAAATTTAAATAATTCAATGATATCTAATGCTCATAAAGGACTATCTAAATTTGCAAAAGAAAAATTAAAGAATTATTCTAAAACAAAAGCTGTAGCAAAATATACTGATAAAGGATTAACTGCTATAGCCGGTGGTACTATTGCTGCTTTAAGAAAAGGAAAACAAAAAATTAATAAGACTTTTCGACAGCGTGGAGTTAAATCTGATAATAAAATTGTAGGTGTTATTCAAAAATCAATTCCAGATGTATTAAAATTAGATAGTATTGATAAAATGAAATCAAATCAAAAGAATTTAGCAAAAGAATATATTAATAATAATATAAAAAATCCTAAAACAAAAAAGAAATCAAAAATAATGGATACGCGTATTGGTGGTAAAACATATAAAGCTGCAAGACAAAATTTAATTAATTTAACTAATCTAGAACATAAACGTAAAAAAGCTTATGGAGAGTAAAAAATATGTTCAAATTAAATAAAAGATTTCAATCGAACTCATTTAATGATTCTGTTGTTGATAACGTATTAGTTACTCCTCAAGTAAGTATACATGTTATTTTACAGAGTAAGAATAATGAAAATATTTATAATAATTTTTATGAACAATTTGGATTATTTTTAAAGAAGCTACCGAATAATGCCGTTAAAAAAAATGTTGAAAATTTATATAATAAAAAATTAATTTATATAGGTTTCGTACAAGGATCAAATCAGGCTAAAGAAATTTCATCTAGAGTATTATTAAATGATTCAAATAATAAATTATCTGGTATTGTATTAAATAGTAATAATTTAAATATTGACATAAGTACAGGTGATACTTCTAATATTGATAATTGTATATATGCAACATATTTTGGAATTATTCGTTCAGCAGTTATAATAAATAAAACTATTAAATCAAATAATGATTTACATAAATTACTTACTACTTATATGTATTTAATTTTTAATAAAATTATAGGTAAAAATATTTTTGCAACTCAACGTCAAAAAGATTTTTTAAGATTATCATGTATATATATTTATTATATTTATTTTTTTAATGAAAAACATAGTTATGTAATAAGTATATTAAAAAGAAAATATTCAGATATAGTAGATAAAGAAATATTTGATGATTTTATTAAAAAAATTAATGAAAATAGAGGTTATACAACAATTAAAGATATTCCAAAACTACTTATTGATTTAAGAGTTATTTTTATTGATCCTAAGAAAATATATATGAAATTGATTCAAACTTTAAAACCAATTGGTTTTTATACTTTTATAGGACCGTATGATCAATTTATCTCATCCATGATTTTGAGTAAATATCCAACTGATTTATTTTCTCGTCAAAATTTAACAAATCCAAAAATACATGATGCTGTTGAAAAATTAATTGAGAAATATTTGAAAACAATTACTTTTGAAATAAGTGGATTACCAACAAAATAAGGAGGTATTTAATTGTGACTATTAAAAGTCTAACTGAATTAAAAACTTATTTTGAACTTGGAGATCGTCCAACTGAACAACAATTTGAATTTTTAATTGATAGTTTTTCAGTTTCATCTATTGGATATCAAGAAAATATAGTTCCTATAAATCAAATTTTATGTGATTCAGCAATAAAAATTATATCATCTTCTGGAGGTTCTGGTAATATATTTTTAATAAGTGATCCACAAATAGCTCAAGGTGTTGATGGTCAAAAATTAATATTAATGGGTAAAAACGATTCAGATATTATTACACTTGAAAACAATCGTGGTCTACAATTAATTCGTAATTTTGAATGTACTTCAACTTCTACAATATATTTAGTTTATGTTCATTCTAAATTTAAATGGGTTGAAGTTAGTCGACGAGATAGTTTATCTGATGGTACACTATTAACTGTTAATGATGAAGGAATATCTTTATCATCTTCTGTAACTTCACTTAATTTTATTGGAGCGAATGTTTCTGCTTCAAATTCAATTCCAGGGCAAGTTGATATTGTAGTTAGTGGAGTTTCTCCAGATTATGTTTCACATTTTAATACATCTGATGGAGAAACAAATGCAACCATTAATGATTTTGCCGTTAGTAGTCGAAATATAGCTAGTCCAGTATCTGAAGGTTTACCATATAATATTGGTTCATGGATTGCTGGATCACAATATAATTGTATTAATAATTCAATTATAAGTTATTCAAATATCGAATCATTTTCAATACTTAATAATATAGATAATACTTTAACAGTTAATGTTTATGATGCTAATGATACTACTATTTTAGCTACACATCAAGTTATACTTACTGGTAATATTGATATAACTTTAAATAATATTAGAATTCAAATTTTAAATTTCACTTCTGATTTTACACAATATAAAGCGGATACTATTATTAGTATAAATATCAATAATATTATTAGTACTGGTGGTCGTTTTAGTATTGAAATTATTAATGATACAATTACAAACGGTACATTTGTAAAAACTCAAGGACCAATTTTTTATGATCCTAATTCAAATTTATCTGTTTTATCTGGTTTATCAATTGTAGAAACTCCAGCTATGATTGTAACTAAAAATATTAGTGGTGTTATTTATTATACTATAGGATCAAATTTTACAGTTAATATAGCCGATATTGATTATTTAAATGATAGAAGTTATCCAAATACACAAATACAGATAGTTGGAATAGAATATGGATTACCACAATTAAATTTAACTGGTAGTGATTTAACTAATTGGAATAATTTATATAATGATATTAATGATAGTTATAATAAAACTAATTGGGAAATAACATCAATTAATTTTTTTACTCAATCTATATCTGCAAATATTAGTAGTCGAGCAATTGATTGGATTAATCACGGATATATAAATTCGACAAATACAAATATTTTAATTGATACATATTCAAATAATAATACTGGAGTATTTCAAGATTTTAGAAATGAAATTAATAGATATCAATCAGATTTAGTTACTTCTTGGAATAGTTCAACAAACTTGTCATTAATTGATAGTGGTAATGGTTTACAATTAAAGAATAGTCAATTAATATATCCAACAGAAGATTTTACAATTTATAATCCAACTCTTGGATCTCAACCAGATTATTCTTTATCGTCAGGTACTAAAATATATTATAGTGAATTTATTCATAATGGAATATCACATAGTAATGGAAGGTTTCAATTTGGTGATTATAATATAACTGAAACTAATATTACTAATAATGATTGTATAATTGAAATTAGTTTAAATGGTATTGATTGGTTTATACTAAATTTATTATATCCTGGTGGTGTAATTTCTGATGGTCAAGGTTGTAGAGTTAATAATGGATCTTATAATTTATCTTTAAACAATCAAATAGAATTTACTTTTGGAACAGGAAAATTTACAGATGCAACATCTGGTAGTAGTGGATGGGGTCTTTGGTATAGAATATCTTATGCTGATAATGTAGATGGACGTAATCTTAATATAGGTTCTTTTGAAATAATCAATTGGGTGTAAATTATGCAGGTAAAAATTGAAAAAACGAAAACTAAAGATATTTATAATTTGAAGGTTATTCCCTTTATTGATGGTGAATTATCTAATTGTTATAAAATTAAAAAACGTGAATTATATGAATTTTACGTTCAATTAAGGAATATTTTCGAAAATAAAAAGGATTAGATATGGCTGAATTTCCAGATGTCGCAAAACGACAATTAGGATTTTTCCATGGATTATCTAAAGTACCAACTGAAGCAACCCAACAAGTTTATGAGAGTAAATATAAGTCCGCACATTCTGTTAAGAGTAATGAAATATGGTCAGATACTATAGCATATGCAGTAGATGTTGCAGCAGCTGATATTGAAGCTGGAACAAATCCCGCTGTTACAAAATATACATTGCAATCATTAACAGAAATAGCTGGTTCAAATGGACAAGCTTGGTATTTAGATAATGCTGGAACATTTGTTAGACCTTTCATCAGTCCTGTAGATATTCCAAATATAATTACTAATAATCCTAGTGATGGATATCAAGGATTATTATATCAACAAGATAATACAATTATAACACCAACTGAAGGTAGTTGGGTATTTGATTATTATGCAGGAATTGTTAAATTTGCTGAAAGTTTTACTCCAACTGATATGGGTTGGGGTATTCCAAAAATATCATGTTATGTATATACAGGAACTACTGGAGGAGGAAGTGGTGGTAATACTGAACAAATTGATGAATTTGTTCTTTCAGGAACAGATATAACTAATAAATATTTAGTATTATCAAATACTCCAATAACAGCTACTAAAGTAATGATATTTATTAATGGTGGTTTAAAAGGTCAATTAAATGTAGATTATCATATTATAGGTAACCAAATTAATTGGAATGGTAATTTATGGGATGGTATTTTAACAACATCAGATATTTTAACAGTATTGTATTGGTATTAAAATTTTTTATTAAAGGATTCAAATTATGTCAAAATTAAACGCTAAATGGTTACAGTTTAATACAGCTTCACTTTTAAATAATAGTGGAGTTTTGGAAGTAAATTTTAATGATAGTGGTCAAGCATCTAATGAAGTTTGGTCATCAGATAAAACTAAAACTTATATAGATTCCGTTGCTCAAGGACTTTCAACTAAAAATGCTTGTCGTGTTGCAACTGATGCTGTTTTAGCTGCATGTACATATGCTAATGGTACTGGTGGTGTTGGAGCAACACTTACAGCAGATGCAAATGGAGCATTAGCTAATCAAGATGGTATTGCTTTATCTGTTTCTGATAGAATACTTGTAAAAAATCAAGCTGCTTCTCTTCAAAATGGTATTTATGTTGTTACTAGTCTTGGTGGTGCTGGTTCTCCATTTATTCTTACACGAGCAGATGATAGTGACGATAATATGGAAGGTGGGAATTATACTTTCATTCAAGAAGGTACCGCTAATTCAGATACTGGTTGGGTATTAACTACAGATGGTACTATTGTAGTAGGTACAACTGGAATTGTTTGGTCACAATTTTCTGGAGCAGGTGCAATTGTCGCTGGTACAGGTTTAACTAAAACTGGTGAAACAATTCAAATTGGTGATGGTTCTACTGGTGATGTAAATGGTATTAATCGTACCGCTGGAGATATTTCAGTAGCTACTGGTACTGGACTTGAAATATCAGCAAATCAAGTTCGTATTGCAGCAAGTGCAGCAGGTGATGGTCTTACTGGTGGTGGTGCTTCTGCTCTTGCTGTTAATGTTGGAACTGGTCTTGAACTTAGTGGTGATGCAGTTCGTATGGCAGCAGCAACTGGTAATGGTCTTACTGGTGGTGGTGCTTCTGTTCTTGCTGTTGATCCTGCTACATTAATTACTGGCGGTAATGCTGAAATTGATGGTGATCAAATTGATATTGACTATACTCCAACTAATTATTCTCCATCTACTTCTCCAGCTGAAGTTACAAGTGTAGATCATTTATCTGCACATTTAGATGGTATAAATACTGCACTTTCGAATATTACTGGTACTATTGATGGTGATACACTTACTATTGATTGGAATCCAACTAATTATACTCCAGCAACTACTCCAGCAGAAGTATCTAGTGTAGATCATCTTACTGCACATCTTTATGGTATTGATCAAGAACTTAATACTATTAGTACTACAGTTCGTACTGCTGGTAATGGTCTTGTAGATAATGGTGTAGCATTAGATGTTAATGTTGGAACTGGTCTTGAACTTAGTGGTGATGCAGTTCGTATGGCAGCAGCAACTGGTAATGGTCTTACTGGTGGTGGTGCTTCTGTTCTTGCTGTTGATCCTGCTACATTAATTACTGGTGGTAATGCTGAAATTGATGGTGATCAAATTGATATTGATTTTACTCCATCTAATTATACTCCAGCAACTACTCCAGCAGAAGTTACGAGTGTAGATCATCTTACTGCACATCTTTACGGTATTGATCAGCAATTAGCTGATGCAACTGGTGAAAGTGCTAAACAAGAGATGCATGTTATTACGTCTGGTGAAAATACATCAGGTTTATTTACTCTTTCTGAAAATCCAGTAAATGCACAATCAGTTCAGGTATCTGTTGTTGATGGTGTACCTCAGAATAATAAACAAACTCTTGGTAGTTCAGGTGCAACAGCTGATTTTGATGTATTAAATACAAATGAACTGCATTTTAATAATAATGGTGCTGCAACTGCTCTTTCAGAAGATATAGGTACTGGTGATATTCTTATTATTAATTATGTTTATTAATAATAATTTATAAAATATTAGTGATAGAAAATTATTAATATTTTTCTATCACTAATTAATAATTTAAAAATTTTTTAGCTTGATGTAAAAAATGAAAACCAAGCAAGGAATATAATATAATGTCAAAACTTAAACGAAGATATGTAGAAAAATATCTTTATGGAATTAATAAAGAAACGCTTACTGCAACTAAACAAATTATAGCTACTGATTATTCACAACAATTTTTAGATCCAAATGGTAGTAATAGAAATGTTGAATTAACTGGATCATTTACAATTGGTGATACTTTTCGAATAAAAAATATAGCAACTTCTGGTTCAAATTATTTATTAGTTACAAGTATAACACCAAATGAAGTAATTGAAAATGGTGAAAGAATAGATTTATATTATGATGGAACAAATTGGAATGTAGCATCAAATGAAGCTTCTGTTGGAGCTGATAATACCGCATATAATTCAACAACTTGGAATGATAATTTAGATGCTGCAACTAAAAATGCTATTCGTGATAAAATAGAAGCAATGGATTCTGCAATAAGTATTAACACCAGTAAAATTACAAATGCAAATCATACTGGTGATGTAACAGGTTCAACTACATTAACAATTACAGATGATGCAGTTACATATTCAAAAATGCAGAATATTGTTAATAATAATCGTATTCTTGGACGAATATCTGGAGCTAATGGTGTAGTTGAAGAATTAACTGCAACACAAGTTCAAACTATAATTAATGTTGAAGATGGTTCAGATGTTACAGATGCAACAAATGTTGATGCAGCTGGTGCTGTAATGGAATCTGATTTTGATGCAAAAGGTGATATACTTATTGCTAGTGCAAATGATACACCGACAATATTGCCTGTTGGTTCTAATGATCAGGTTTTAGTTGCAGATAGTAATGAAACAACTGGTGTTAAATGGGCTGATCCATCTGGAGCTGGTTTAAGTTGGGAAATTGTAAGTGGAAATACTTCAGCAGTAGCTTCTTCGGGTTATCTTGTTAATGCTACTGGAAATAGTGTTGCAATTACACTACCTAGTTCTCCTTCAGTAGGTGATACAATTGGTATTGTAGATATCTATAATCAAGCAACTACAAATGAAATTAAATTTGTACGAAATGGAAATAATATTGAAGGTGCTGCAGAAGATCTTACAATAGATATTCCAGGATCAGGAATGACTATTGTATATACTGATGGAACTAGAGGTTGGGAAATAGTTAGTGAAATTGGTGGTCTTGATCAAAATACTGTTTTAGAATCTGATTTTGATGCAAAAGGTGATATACTTATTGCTAGTGCAAATGATACAC
>JAOZRH010000002.1:20619-21691 GCA_029931905.1 Fidelibacterota bacterium | reverse complement strand
GACTATTGTATATACTGATGGAACTAGAGGTTGGGAAATAGTTAGTGAAATTGGTAGATCAATTGAAGATGGTGGTATTGGAAAATTTATTAGTTCTTCAATTGCTATTTCATCTGATGATTCTGCTTTATCAAACGATGATGGTACAAATAATAATAATATTGGAGTAGGAGTTAATGCTGGTTCTGCATTAACTTCAGGTTCCGATAATGTGTTGATTGGATCCGGAGCGGGTAATACAATTGGTTTTGCTACAGGTTCAAATACAATGGCTTTAGGACATAATGCTAATCCTTCTTCAGCTTCAGTTTCAAATGAAATTACTTTAGGTGATTCAAATATATCGACTTTACGTTGCCAAGTAACTTCAATTACTTCATTATCAGATAAACGATTTAAAAAAGATATTAAAAAACTTAATGCTGGACTAGTATTTATTAATTCACTTCGTCCAGTAACATTTAAATGGATTGATCCTAAAATGGATCAGAATGTTCATTCAGGATTTATTGCTCAAGAAGTTTATGAAAGTATTCAAAAACATGCTAAAGATGAACTTGAAAAATTAATATTGACAGAAAATCCAGATCGATTTGAATTTACACAAGGAGATATTTTGCCAGCTGCAATCAATGCAATTCAAGAATTATCTGCTCAAGTACGTCAACTTAGATCTGAATTAAAAATAGTTAAACAGGAGATATAAGTATGTCTAAAGTAATATTTGAAATATTTCAGAGAAGTTTTATTCAATATAGAAAACCTGGTGCTCTGCGCTAGGTAGTTCACAGGGAGAAATTATGACTAATTTATCAGATCTTTATGGAAATGTTCCTAATGCAGTATTGGAATCTGATTTTGATGCAAAAGGTGATATACTTATTGCTAGCGCAAATGATACTCCGACTTTATTATCTGTAGGTACAGATGGTCAAATTTTAACATTAGATAGTAATGAAACGACTGGTGTTAAATGGGCATCTGGTACAACCGGTGCAATATTAGAATCTGATTTTAATGCAAAAGGTGATATACTTATTGCTAGCGCAAATGATACTCCGACTTTATTATC
>JAOZRH010000002.1:0-20519 GCA_029931905.1 Fidelibacterota bacterium | reverse complement strand
TGCAGGTACAGATGGTCAAATTTTAACATTAGATAGTAATGAAACAACTGGTGTTAAATGGGCTCAAGCAGGTGAAGCTTCTTCTTCTGTAATAAGTAGAAATGTTTTTCGTCCTGCCGATATGAAAATAGATGATGTAAATATTGGTTGCAATACAGATCAAATTTTTGACATTACTGATACTATTTCATTTAATACAACAGATGATGGTTCTGTTTGGATGACAATGGATTTTAATGATACTATATTTGATACTTCATCTGATATGATTATTGACTTAATTCATGTTTTTGATGGTGATGCATCTGGAACAGAATATGTAAGATTACAAATTGAAGTTTGGGTAGCAGGTATAGGTAATTCACCATCGAGTAGTTCACCAACTATTAATCAAACAACTGATTTAACAGTAACTACATCAAATGATAATACATTTCAAGAAACAACTAGTTTTCTTACAATATCTTCTGACGATTTAAACAGTAATATTAAAACAATTACTTTTAAAGTGACTAGAGATCAAGATCATAGTAATGATACATATACTGGAGATTATCATTTAGTTTCGTTAGCTGCAAGACAATCATTTACATTACCATCTAGTTTTACACATACAATACGACCAGCTGATATGAAATTAGATGATACAAATACTGGGTCAGATAATAGTGAAATTTTTGACATTACTGATACTATTTCATTTGATACAGTAACTGATGGTACTGTTCGAATGTCAATAGATTTTAGTAATACTGTATTTGATATTACATCTGATATAACTGTTGGTTTAATTCATGTTTTTGATGGTGATGCATCTGGAACAGAATATGTAAGACTACAAATTGAAGCATGGGTATCAGATATTGGAGAATCTCCATCAAGTGGTTCACCAACTGTTAATCAAACAACTGATTTGACAGTAACTACATCAAATGATAATACATTTCAAGAAACAACTAATTTTCTTACAATACCATCATCAAATTTAAATAGTAATACTAAAGTAATTACTTTTCAAATAACAAGAGATCAAGATCATAGTAATGATACATATGATGGTACTTATCATTTAGTTTCTTTACTTGTAAAACAGTAATATAATTATGTGAATTTAATATTAAATATTAAATTCACATAATAATTAATAGGTATTAAAATATGAAATTAACTAATAAAGAATTTTTAGCTAAAGTATTACCTGATTTAGATCCAAAACATCAGGGACGATATAAAGTACATATACCTGAACTTATGTATCATATTGCTGATGATAAAGGTATTTGGGTTAAAAATCATGTTCATAAAGATCGTGTTACTAGATCAGAAAAAGGTATATATGGACAATATTTCCCCTTACAATCAGAAACTATTGTTATTGTTAAATTTTTTCGAAATGATTTTAATACTGGTTATATTGATCGTATAGATAGCGATTTTGAAAAAGAAACATTACCATTAAAAATTATCGATCGAGATGATTTACATCAAATGTTTCGAACACCTAAATATGATAATATACAAACTATACATGAAGATACAGTTGATCAACCACCAAATTCAATACATATTTATTATAATCTTGAACGAACAACAATAGTTGTTGATGAAGAAGGTATTCATATTCATAGTGACGATAATGAAGATAAAAGAATAGTGAAGGATTATGATCAAAATGTAAAACAAAATAAAAAAATTCATGTTGAAGGAGATTTTGATATATATGTTAATGGTCAACATAATAATTATTCTAGTCAAAAATATGATATCAGAAGTGGTGAATATATAGCTGAAGATGCTCCATGGATTTTTTTAAATTGTGGTGTTGCTGGTGTTGCTGAAAAAGCACATATACCTACAAGAATATATACAGATAAAACAAAAAGTAATTCACAAGAAACACATATGATTTTAGGTGAGGAAAAAAGAGATGATTATAAATTTTTTAAGGAGTAGATATGATTTCAATAATACAATATCTTGAAAATGATTTTATTTCTGCTCCATTAAGTAGTGTTCCTTTAATCAATACTTCACCACAGATTAAGTTAATTAAAACAGAAGATAAAAAGAAAAAACAAATTAAAGATTACAATAATATAAATGAATCATATCAAATTCTAAATGAACGTGAAAGACTACAAAGTAGTCGTGAAATGATATCCGTATCAAATAAAATTCGAAATCGACCTAAAGGAATAATTATTCAAGATAGTTATAATAATCCTTTTCTTTCAATTCGACCTCGCCCACAACTTGATACATCAAAAGTTGATTTAATTGAAATACATAAACGTTATAAAGAATTATATTCAAAATTTTATTCTGATTTTTTACCTTGGCATTATTGTATTGAATTAGTTGAAGATCGATATACAGTTTTTAATACACGTCCAATTGATATGAAATTTCCAATTACAAATGAAGAAATTAAAAAAAGAGATGATTTATTAAAATGGGATGATTTAACTAATATATTTTTTAAAGAAAATTTATTTGACATTTCTGAATGTATTCATGTTATGATTATAGGAGATTCAAATATTGATATATATACAAATCGAATTTATAAAATAATAGGACGAGTATGTATTTCTCCTTTTTTAAGATATTTTAAATTACCTGAAGGAATTTTTCAGCGAACTTTTCCTTTAAATTTAGGTAAAAAATTTAAAATTAATATTTTAGAGAAATATGTACGGCGTTAATTTTTTACTTCATTTTTTATATAGAAATAATATTAATATACAAATATTTTCTTTTAATTTATAAAAAAGGGAGGATTGAATAAGTGTTCCAATTAGTTAAAAATCCAAGTGAAAAAACAGATCAAATTTTAAATGAAGAAAAAGTTGATGATGATATTTCATATTCCGTATTAATAACTAATCTTGCCGTTCATATTCAAGAAACTATGACATTTGATATTCCCACTTGTATCAATGCTAATATTTTACAAAATTATGTTAATCAATTACAAAATAAACATTATAATAAGATTAAAACAAGATCACATTTAATCCAACAATTATTTTTATTATATCAAATTTCTTCATCATTACAGCGATATAATGACGAAGAATTAAATATGGGTTATATTGAATTTCGTTCGAAAGTTTATTATCCAAATATTGTTTATATATTAATTCGTTTATTACCCATAGTTAGAAAATTTTTTCAAACAACTATAAAAACAATATATTTAGAAACTAAACGGCGATCAGCAGGTATAATTCAAATACATACAAATTCATTTTATATCGATCAAGATGTTATTAAAACAGATATTTTATATAATTTTCTTGGTAATGGAATGAAAAAACTTAATCCGTTATTGGTCGAAGATGTTAATTTATTTTATAAACAAGTTTTTAGAAATGTTATAAATTTTTATTTTAAAAGTGAACAACGTATTCATACTGAAATTGAATGTTTTTCAACTGATGAAATGGTAAATGATATTGTTTATATTCCAACTGCATTAACAATATATAGAGATGTTATGTATTCATTACAGGTTGAAAAAACTTATAAAGAATCTCCAACGTTATCACAAGTAAAATATAATTTTAATATATTTCGCAATGTTATTTTAAATAATGAGTTACAAAATATATATTTAACTTCACAGAAAGATACATTTATTTTAAATAGTAATCAATATAAATTGACACATATCTATAAAGATGATATTAATAATAAATTAGAGAAAATTAAAAAGTTACCTACTATATATCGATTATTAAAATCAGTTCATATAGTTTCAAAACATAAAACTTATAACCAATCAATAATACGTCCAGAATTGGTTGAAGGTGCTGTACTTGAGGAGTTAATATTTCCATTTAAAAATTTTTTTCAATATGAGAATATTTATGAAATATTAAAAAAAGTAGCAAAAAATTTTACTGATTCATTATTAATTGGTGAATATATTAATTTAATGACTTTAACTCCTATAGTAATAAATCAAGTAACTTTTATTAATCAAATAAGAACATTTATACGAATGTGTTTGGAGGCGAATAATGAAATGGAAGAAATTTAAAGATGAATAGCGAATATGATCATGTAACTGAAGAATTTGATTTACAAAAAGATACATTGGAAAGACAAATTACAAGTATCGAATTAAGACAACAAGAAATTCAATTACATATTTCAAATATTGATGCCGCTAATAATCATTTAGATATACTTATACAACAAGAAAAAGATAAACGTAAAAAAGGTGCTTTTTTTGCTGCAAAGACTCGTAATATAGAAATACTTACTAAACTATATTCTGTATATCGTGAATTTGAAGATACTAAATTTAAGTATCATAATAATATTTCTGATTTAATTGTTAAAGGACATAAGTTATTAGAAGTAGATATTCGACGAATTGATGAAAAATTAGATGGAATGGTTGGTAATGATATGGTTGATATGTTTAAAAATTTATCAGATTTATTTGGAAAAGATAAACAAGAATTACCCGTTGAAGTGCAACAAAATATTCAAATTGATGGTGATGAATTTCAAATGTAAGTAATTGAATCTTGCCGTTAAAAATATAATTGTAGGAAAATAATATGTTATCAATAAGTAGTTCATATCAACAAAATATTTTAATGGAATCTATTCCATGGAGAAATGGAATAGTCCAGTTTGCTATCGGTGAAACAATTTTAGATAATACTCCAATGGATTGTTTTATAATTAATAATATTGAATGGTTATTTAAATTAAATCCATCTTTTATGTTATGTTTACCTAAAGATCCAAGAATAAATGAACCATTCGCATCAATTAATAGAAAAGGTTCAGAAACTAATGGAATTATAATTGTAAGTAGTGAAGCACAACATTTAGGATATTCAAAAATTGATTCTGGTTTATGTAAAGCAAAAACTTATTTTTTTGGAAGAAAAAAACCTGAAAGAACTTTTGATTTATTTTTTCGTTTAGTTGAAAGAGGCTTTTCAATTTCTGATATTGAAGGAATAAAATTATTTGATGGTACTGAGATATTTGATATAACGACAAATAAAAAAGATTATTCTAAATCATCATTTATAACTGGTAAACGAGTTGTTGCAACTCCAATATTAGGAAGAAACGGAAAAATTGTTATATCATCTGAAGGCGCTCAACAAATACCTTGTCGAATTAGACATAAATAAAAAAGGAAAAACAATATGTTATCAATAAGTAGATTAATTCAAGAACAAAAATTATTTAATAAGTTAAATAAAGAAGATGAAGAATGTTTTGATGAACCTCAGTTGAAAGGTCCGCATGATGGAACCGGTCCTGGAAAAGGACCTGGAAAAGGTAAAGGACCAAATGCAAGAATTCAAGTAAAATCAGATAATGATATTGAAGTTGAAAAAAAACCTGAATTTAAAGGTAAGATTATTGTTGATAAAAAGGAATAAAAAATGATACCTATATTACGAAGTATTTATACATCAGGTTCTAGTTTAGGAAGTTATCCAGACAGACGTGAACAAATTATTCCAAAAATTATTATTATCAAAAAAATAGTATCAGATGAAGAAGAACATGAACATGATGATATAGAAACATCTGAACATGACAATATAGAAATACCTGATGAAAATAAAGAAATAGTGATTAGCACAAAAGAAAAAATAATTCCTACTTGAGGAACTTAAATAATTTTAGTTAAGATTAAATAATTAATGTAGTATAAAAAGGCGAAAATATGGCAAGAAAAAAAGTAGAATCAGTTCAAGTTGATCCGTCCACACTTGACAAAGGTACAAAGGATTTAGCTGCTAAATTGGGTCTAGCATTTTCAACTATCATTACAAATAATTATGGTCACGCTCGCGCACCAAAAGCAATAATGACTCCATTTAATGTGAAAACATTAGATGCATTATTAGGTGGAGGAATAGTAAGCTCTGCACCTGTAATGTTATCATCAACTCCAGAAACTGGAAAATCCACTTGTTGTTTTCAATTAGCACGTCAATTTCAAAAAATATATGAAAATTCAGTTTGTGTTTATTTGGATATTGAAGGGAGTGGTAATGTTGCAGAATCAACTGAATTTCAAACTTCAAGAATGGAAAGTTTTGGATTAGATTCAGAACGATTTAAATATGAACCAATTGTTTTAAATGTTTTAGAAGTTTTCGATACAATTGATCAATTAGTTAATATTAAGCGACAGTTTGAAGAGAAACTTCATCAAGAGTTTTATGTACTTGTTATTTGGGATTCAATTGCAGCAACAGCTAGTTCGAAAGTTGGTGATGCAAGTGATCCTGATAGAGTTATTGGTGTTAAGGCGAGACAATTAACTTTTGCATTAGAAAAATATGCTTCTTTATTAGCATTTAATAGAATAACTTTTTTAACAGTTGATCAAGTACGTGCAAATATTAAAATAGGTGGAATTTATGAACCTAAAGAAAGTTCAGTCGGTACATTTAAAGATTTTAAAGCTGCTTCTTCAATATCCGCTTTAAATCATCGTATTACACAGTGGCTATTTCTTTCAAAAGGAAAAAGTATTTCGCCAATGGATGGTTATCAAGGAGTTGATGGTTGGTTTATAAATATTATGACTGAAAAAAATAAATTTGCACCATCAAAACATGCTGTATCTGTTGTATTTGATAAATCGACCGGTATAAATAAATTTTGGTCTGAATATCATTTTCTTGCTGAACAAACTCCAACAGAAGTGAAAATTTATAAAAATAAAAAATTTCCATATAGAATGTCAATAGTAAAAAGTGGAGCATGGGTTCAATTAAAAGTTTATGATCCACAAACTGATAAAGTTGATTATAAATCAGATAAATTTTATAAAAAAGATGCTAAACATAAATATGAAACAGATGCTGAATTTAAAAAATGGTTTGATTATGCAGTCGATATTGCGATTCATATACGTATTAAAGAAGGTATGTTTAAAATTAATATAGATCATATTGAAGATGATAATTCAATTGAAGTTTCTCAAGAAGAAATTATTGTTGATGGAGTTTTAAATGATGATCAATCTTTAAATACTGATAATAATCAATTTGAAGAATCACAATATTCAAATATTGATAATGAACAATTTGAAGAACCAAATACTGTATCTGAAGAAATTCAAACATCAACAGAAATTATAAATTCAGAAAATTCAACAATTCATAAAGATGGATATCAAAGTGTTTTTTGATTTTCAATTAATGTAGATATTTTAGTTTCACACTAGATAATTGATTTAATCTTTCTAATAACAAAAACGGCCGATGGGACAGCGGTCATAATGACTATTATCACTTAAGATTCGTCTTCTAGACGGTAATAGTAAGTCTGGCGCTCTGCGCTAGGTAGTTCACTGGAGTATTTATAATGTCAAATAAGAGAAAAGATTTTTTAAATATGTTACCATTTGAAATTGAAAATGATCCAATTTCAGAGCGTGAGTATAAAGGATATAGACTTGCTGCACCACAATCATTTTGGGATGCAGATCAAGATTTTATTAATGAATTTACTGGTGGATGTGGTCCAGGAAAAGTAGGCAGTATTGGAGATAGATTAATTTCAGATTCAATATATTGGTTACGAATTACATTAGCTTGTCAGATTCATGATTGGACATATACTGTTTGGAATAGTAAGGAAGGATTTGTTCTTGCAAATAATTTATTTAAAAATAATATGCAACGTATGGTTGATCAAACAAAATCATCACGTTTTTTGAAATGGTTACGATATAAGCGATTATATAAATATTATTTAGCTGTTAAATATTTTGGTGAAACAAGTTATTTTGATTTTCATTTAACAGTAGTATAATATGGTAAATCGAAGAATTAAACAAAGACGATCTGGAAACGATCGTCGTATTTTTATATATTGTAAAAATTTTGATGGTTATGAACGTCGAAAAAAATGGAATCGTCGAACAAATCATGATAGACGTTCTTTAAATATTAATATAATTTGATTTAAAAACAAAAGGTTTATTATGATTGCAATACATAAATTATTTGAACTCGATAAATTTGAAAATCAACATGAATTAGTTAAATGGGCTAGACAGCAAAAATTAATTAAACCACAACCTCGTGGAATACCTATTAAACTTAAAGAAGGAGAATATAAAGTTCCACGAATTGAAAAAAGAAAATTCATGGGAATTAATCCGCGAACAGGGCGTAAAAAAAATCTTAAAAAAACAACTTATCTTAAAACAACTATTGCTCCAGAAGATCGAACTTTGAAAAACCTTCCAAGAGATAAAAATAAGAAAAGTAAAGTTAGATTTCAAGATTGGTTAATGCTTAAAAATACTTCTCGTTCAAATCATAGTGTTGGACAAGCTGCAAGTGGAGCATGGGTTGGATGGTCACATCGTGCTGTTGGTTCATTTAATGTTGGGAAAGAAATTAAACCAGGAATTATTGGTAATAAATTTGAATATACTAAAGAAGCTCAAAAGAACTATAATGACTATGCAAAAAAATATAGTTATGAAGAAGCTGATAAAATGATGAAAAAAAAATATGGTAATTTCAAACCATATAAAATTAAAACAGATGATGAAGCATTTGAACATGCTGAACGATTTGCAAGAGATGTCTCTTAAACGAAAAAGACCATATAAAAAACGTTATTATTATGGTGGAAAACGATGTTCAAAAGGTGAATTTCATATTGCTAAACTTCTTGAATTTAATGGAATACCATTTATTCAAGAAAAAACATTTGAATCTTGCCGTTCTCCTAAAAATAATTTATTACGTTTTGATTTTTATTTAACTGACCATAATATACTTATTGAATTTCAAGGTCAACATCATTATAAACCTGTAAATAAATATAAAAGAGCATTACGAGTTTATAAACAAACAATAATTCATGATGCAATTAAACGTGATTTTGCCGTTAAAAATAAAGTCAAATTAATCGAAATTCATCATAAAGATATTAATAAATTAGAAAGTCTTATTATATTAAGTTAACTTTCAAATGGAGAATTATAAAAAATGGATGTAAAATTCTTAGAATCTTGTTGTGAAGCTTATATTATAAAAAATAATCTTTATGAAACTATTACAATAGAGGAAATGTTTAAGGATACATATAAAACATTATATTTTATGCGTGAATATCATAAAGAAGATTCGAATATTGTTGAAAATTATGATAAGATTAATCAACATCTTTTTCTTAATGAATATTTTGATTTAACCTATAAACAAGAATCGATTGATGAAAGTGTTAGTATTGCTATTGCTGGAGGTATTTTATCTGTAATTGGATTAAAAATTTTAATGAAATCAATTGAGCAACCAATAACTAAAGTTGTTGCTAAAACACTTAATAAAATTAGTATTAATTTAGAAAGATTAGGTAATTTTATCTCTAAAGGAAGATATTGGAAATATCAATATGCTATCATTCAAAAAAATTTAAAACAATCATATATTAATTGTGGTATTGATCCTAAGAAAGTTAATTTAGATGTATATAGATCATTAAGTGATTCGTATAATAAATCTAGTTCTAAAGTTAATGAACAAGCAAAATGTATGCGTCATAAATATATTGAATTACTTATAGAAAAAATAGTACTTCTTCTTAAATCTTATTTTGTTTGTTTAAAGAAAACAGGAAATTTTAATACAGTAGAAAATATTGATCCTAAAGAAATTATGACAATAATTAGTTCAACACAATTATCTAATTCATGTTTAGATTATCATAAGATAGCAAAAGAAACATTAAACGATTTTGATTATATACTTAAAACGTTTGTTGATAAGTCTAAGCATCAAAATTATTATAACTTATTAATGAAAAAAATTAGTAAAGCTAAATCAGATATTCAATTCACAAAAAATTTAAATAAATTTAAATAATATAGAAATCCTGATGCTCTGCACCAGGTAGTTCATATAATATAATTAATAATGGAGATTGATAATTATGTCTTTAAAAACTATATCATTAAAAAAATTTGGTAAACAAGAAAAATTAAAATTATTAGCTGGTAAGGTAGCTGTTAAATTAGCGAAAGAACAAAACGATCCTTTATTAACTAAATACAATAAATTTCGTAAAAAATATTTTGATATTAAAAAACAAATTCAAAAAAAGTATGGTGTCAGAGCTATGCAAGCCGCAAAGAAAATTGCTATGAAATCAAAATAATTTAATATTTATATTTTTTATATAGAAATAATAAAGTAAAATAAATATTTTATTTTTGAAAATTATTTCTAGGAGGCGGAATTGAGTGATTTTAAAGATATGATTAATATTATTAATGGTGATAATATTGAAAAATCATTAGCATCTGATGCTTCAGGTGTTAAAAATAGTAGTGAAGCCATTAATGAACAATCATTAACAATAGAAAAAAATAGTCCACAATTTAATAATAATTTAATTGATGAAAATCAAAAAGCATTATCACCATTTAATGTTGAATTATTTACTAAAGAAGTAGCAAAAAAATCAGATAATAAAGGTCGTGCTTATGCAAAATTAACTCAAAATATAAGTGGTTATGATATAGCAAGCAAATGTATAGCTGATGTTGTTTTTAAATTACAAAATACACCAGTAAAATCATTTGCGTCGAAATGGTTACCAATCGCGATGCGAGGAACTATAGGAACTGCTATTCATGATTTTATACAAGGAACATCAGATCAATTTACTGAATTAGAACCTTCACTTAAAATTCCAAGTATTCGGTTTTCAGGAAGACTTGATGGTTTAATTGGTAATAATGTACTTGTTGAAATTAAGAGTTGTACGTATGCTGATTATGCTAAAATAATAAAAACAAGAAGTCCAAGATTACCTGATTTTTATCAATGTATGACTTATAAATATATTCTTGAAAATTATTTAAAGGAAGCACAAACAGCAAATGTGAAACGTAGAACTCAGCCACCTATATTAGAACATTATAAAATCGATACACTTCAATTTATATATGTTTGTCATGAGATATTAGCGAGTGATATTGAAGATTTTGGACAAATGTTAAATAATATAAAACATATTAAAAAATCTTTAAATTCAAAATCAAATTCGTTTTTTTTTATGACCGCACTTACAGTTAATTTAACAGATGAAATTTCAAAACCTTATATTGATTTTATTCATGATAAAATAAAACGAATAAATTGGTATTTATCAAATAATAAACAACCAACATCGGATGATCCATATGTTGATACAAAAAAATGTTTTTTCTGTTTATATAATGATATTTGTCATTTAAAATAGTTTTTTATATTTTTTTCCAGAGCCCTAACGGGTTCTGGAAATATTTTTATTTTTAAAGAAATTTTTTAATGGGAGTTTTTATGAAACATCAAGAAATAATAAATTTGTATGAACAATCATATAATATCCAAGAAGAATTATTTGAAGCCTCTAAATTTCGTAATCCAATACTTAAAGAATTAGATGGTGAATTTTTAAAATTAAAAAATAGTAAAAAAATTAAAGTAGCAAATATAAAAGTAATTCAACAACTTATACGAAAATTTACAGGTGCTAAATATGTATATTTAAATGTTAAAAAAGATATGTTTAATGCATATGTTATTCCTATTTATAATGGTTTCTTTTATAAGAAAGTAAAACAGAATATAAAAAATATTAATGAAGATGGTATTGAAGGTAGTCAATATATTGATCGTATATATATTACTTTCGGTCAAAAATTAATAGATAAACTTTCTCATAAACAATTAACTGCGATTCTTTTACATGAATTAGGACATGTTTATTTGCATCGTTCACATGTTATAATGTTTATTAAAAAAATAATAACATTATCAACTATTGGAGGAACTATATCTATAAATTTAATAACTGGTATTTTTATTCCTATCATATTACCTTTAATTTTAATTAATCGAACATTTAGTTTCTTTGATCATAAAGAAGAATATAATGCTGATAAATTTGCATTGAAATATGGTTATGGTGATGACATTTCAAATGTAATGATAAAATTGTATAATAAAGAAATGAAAAATAAATCAAAAATAAGACAAATTTTTGATTCTATTATATATATGTTATTACCTACATCTCATCCAAAATCGAAAAATCGAATAAAGAATATAAGTAAAACATATTTAAAAAAATATCAAAAAATATATCCAGACATAAGTAATGAGCTAACAATAATATTCAGAAATTTGGAGAAATCATGAACATAACAGGATCCAAACAATATTCAAAAACAACATCTCCAATGCGAAGAAATATAATTACTCAAGAAAAAAATCAAATTGATCGAAAATTAGTTTATATTTATCCTATGTTATTTGCAAACACAGTACCACAAGATTTAAAATTAATTTTTCGATCATTCTTATCTAAAACATTTCTTCGAGAAATATTTACTTCAAATTATTTAGATTTAGTTAAAATGACTAATCAGATTACACCTTTTAATGATAATAATTCACCATCTGATTTTTCACAATTAGGAATACATTTATTAGGTGGAAATCAACAAAATTTAGTAAATACATCTTATTTTGGCGGAAATCAAGATAAACAAGAATTGCAACAGAAGTTAGATGAAAATTTTAAATTAGTTAAACAATATTTGAATTCAGATCCAATTTTTAAAAAATTAAATCCACAAGTTCAAATTGTAACTCTAGATAATTTTATAAATGTACCAGTAATAATCGGAACAGCTCCAATTGATTTAAAAATAGTACCATTAATATTTTTACTTATGCTTGCTTTATCAACAAATTTACCATTAGATTCAGCATCTAATGTAAGTAAGTTGATTAATAAAATTAAAAATACGAAAAAAGAAAATCTTTGGCAATTATTAAAGAAACAAAAAGAATATTCTACTATTGAAAAAATTAAAATGTGGGCAGAAGAAAATCCAAAAATTCATCGTATTGCACAAAAATTAAATAAAATACCACTTATTAATATAAAACCTGTTGATCATACATATGAAAAATTAAAAACTAAATTTGATTCTTTTGATAATGAAGACTATAGTTTCGAAATAATTAAACAAGTTCAGAAAGATATTGATCAAGTTGGTTTATTTTTTCATTTAGTATTAGATAAGGGACAATTGGAAAGTAGATATGGACATATGTCCGATAAAACATTTTCAACTAAAATGGAAACACGAATCTCGCCGTTCCAAAAAGAAATATTTAAAAATTTAGAACAGAATTTTTTAAATTTAATTTCAAAACCAATAAATGTTATTTTTAGATCACTATCAAATTTAATTTTACCTATTCGTAATCAACATATTAATTTTCATGATGTATATAATGAAACAATTATAAATAATTTAAGTGAAGGTATCGATAAATTAATTTATGAAGTTATTAGTAAAATAGTTAATACTGAAATAACACAATTAAATTTATCGGATAATAATTCTAAATTTAAAATATTTAAAGCAATGTGTAATGATATAATTAAAGATACTAAATTAATATCTAATATTGAAAATAAAATTAATAGTATAGAAATAAAATATTCTGTTAAATCAGGTGATCAACAAATAGCAAGTGAAATAACAAATTATATGGTGACAATGGATAAAATTTCATCTCAGCTTAATTCACAAGTTAAAAAACATTATAAGAAATTAAATGTACTTGTAGGTGGACAAAATATAAAAATTATACAAGATCAACTTGAAAGTATTATAAAAAAATCAACACGTGAGTTTGTTTATCAATATGAAAAATTTGCTGAAAGAGATGAAGCTGTACGAACTGTTGAAGGTTTATTCGATCAAACTGAAAATAAAAAGTCAAAATTTATCAATAAATTAAAATCAAATAATGAATTTTGGTTTAATAATATTATTGAATATTTATTTTTATCATCATTATCAATTGCATTGTGTGAACTTGTCAATGTTATTGAATCTGAAGTTGAAGTTGCAAAACATGAAGTTACAGATTATCCAAATTATTCATTAGTTTTACCAGTAGAAGTTATATATGCCTTACATGCTGCTTATAAAGCACGTAATCTAAATGATTTATTTAATAATAATGATAAAAATATGGCAAGTAAGCGTGAATTTATATTAACTTCAGTTTTTACTAAAGGTATGATTAAATATTTAACAGATAGATTAAAAATTCCAAATTTAATTGTATATGATCAAAAAAAAGGAGATATATTCTATAAATTTATGAATATGACTAATGTTAATAATACTAAATTAAACACTATTAAAACATTCAATAATTTAACAATTAAATCAGAAACACATTCTGCAAAAAGTTATTATTAAAAACAGAGTTTATAATTACCAAAAGGAGAACATGAAAATGTTTGATTCAAATTTAACAGAAAATTCACAATATGATATTATGATAGAATCTAAAAAAACTTTAAGAAATATTAACAGATCCAAAAAACATCAATCTAAAGATTTACTTGTTGAATTATCAGAAGGTTTTAAAAAATATGATGCAGGTAGAGATATGTATGAAGTATATGAAACAGTTTATTTTGAAGGAAAATCAACAGTTGATATGATGTATTATAATCAACTATTAAAGAAAATTGAAGAAACAGAACAGTTAGAAAAAATTCAAACACTTTTAACAACATTAACAAGAGATGTTAAACAAGTTTATGAAATTACAAATTTAAAACCTGAAATTTATGGACGAAAAATTGATATTTCCATTCTTGAAAATTCTCAAGATGAAGCAGAATCGAAAATATCAAAACAAATATATGAATATCTTGATAATAATTTTTATAAACTTAATACTGAAAAAAGAAATAAAAAATACTTTAATGAATCTACTGTTATTTCAAAGAAATTAATTACAGAAGGTGTTAAAACTGAAGATGCTATTGAGTATAGTGTTAAGTGTGTTGTTATGGAAGGTCTACTTAAAAAAATAGCATTTCCGTTTGCAATTCAATCTCGTATTGATCATTTAATTGAAAGTGAAATATATGCTAAAATTTTTGATTCTGAAAGATTAATTGAAAATGTTGAAAATGTTGAAAAAAATATTCAAAAATTAGCTTCAATCATTGCAATGGTGATATAGCATGTTAGCGCTGCATTCTTTATTTGAAATAGACCCTGAAAATTTAAAACATTTAAAACAAGCAGTAGTATGGGGAACAGGTTCTCTTATGGGAACTCATTTAACTCGAGATAAAGAGAAAAAATTAGCACCAGAAGAAAAGAAAAAAGAAATTAAAAAATCTTTAATGCAAGGTTTAGTTGGAGCTGCAGCTGGAGCTGCTGGTTCTAAATTCAGTTAATTTTTCACTTAGTAAAAGGAATTTCTTGTGAGTATATTAGAATTAAATGAAAAGATCGAAGGGGTTTTATTAACAAACAGAACTTTAGAACAAAAGGTATTTGTTGAATTAACAAAAATGATTTCTTCAGCATATCAACATGCAATGCAGCAGACCGAATTAAATTATTGTTTTAAATTTAATTTACCATATAGTGGTGTTACAAAAAAATTATATAATATAATTGGTATTACACCCCAAGAAACTTTTGAAGCATATAAAAAAGATTGGGGTGATGCTGCTATGACTAATGCAATGCATAAAGATTCTTATTATCATATTTTATTGTCATTAATATATTATGGTTTAAAACATAAAAAACATCAAATTACTGAAAATGCTCTTTTTATTTTACTTATGAAAATTTGGAATGGTCGACGTGAAAAATATATGCCTTTTTGTGATCCGAAAATTATGGCATATGTCATTTCAAATATGAATAAGAAATATATATTAGCTAAATATGATAGTCCTTTATTTATGTTGAAAGATTATTTTATTCCAACATTATTAAAAAAATATACTACTAATATTTTACGTGATCCTGGAAGTATACAAGGATTAAAAAGATTATTTGAACAAAGTTGGGGACGTATTGTTCAGCTTTGGGCACAGAATAAACAAATTAATTTACAAACTGGAAAAAATGAAACTGTTGGTGGAATCTTGCCGTTATATATTAAAGCAAAAAAAGATGGTTCTGCATTAAAAACAACAGTTGGAAATGTTGAAGATCAAATAAGTTTTATGTCTGTTAATGAAAGAGAAATAATTGCTCATGATGTTGCAGATTATATATCAACATCATCAAATAAATATTCTCAAACATATATAAATTCATTACATCGAACAACTAATGTTAATCAAAAAACAATTCCAATTATAATAGATGGGTTACATGATTATTCTTTATTTGATAGTTTAAATGATTTAATTATTTTACTTCTGTCTAGAATGAATATTAATGATAAACAAGAAATATGTAAATCTGATATATATAGTAAAATGAAAAAATCAGTAATATCTTCAAAAAATAATGTTGCTGTAAAGAAAATTCGACGATTATGTAATCATATATTGAATGAGATTTTTAAAAAAAATAATGTTAATGTTAAAGTTGAAAAAATGACATTACCAACTCAGGGTAAAATAAGAAATCTTATATTAATTCTTGTTTTAACTAATCTTAAAAAATCAATTTGCCATGAACGGATTGACTCTTCAAAATTTAAATTGATTAATATATAAACTAACATTTGAGGGTAAAATGGTAAAACAAAGAAATCCAACAAATATTATTGATTATATAGATAGTGTTTTTGAACAAAATGAAAATGTTCTTAAATATTTTTATAAAAATTTATTTAAGCAATATAATCCAGATGTTAATGGTTATAATTTAATTTTTATGATGCCTCCTGATTTAAGTGGATGGGATAAAACACGACCAACTCTATATTCACAATATACTACAGGTTCATATGTTCATGATATATCGAAATTTATAACTTTTGGAGCAATTGATTTTACTTCACCAACTCATCAGGTTAATACAGAAAAAATTTCTTCACGTAATGGAGCAATTCCTTATGTTACAGAAATAAGTAATACTGATCAATGTTCAATAACATATATAGATAATTCAGATATTGATATATATCATTTTCATCATATGTGGATTGAGTATATAAGAGCTGTTGTTGATGGTTTTATTGAACCAAATAGCAAATATATGAATCCTGAAAATTTTGAATTCGGAGCAATTGATTATGCAGCTTCAATTTATATAGTTAAATATATTCCTAACTTAAAGGATATACGATATATAAGTAAAAGTATTGGTTGTTTTCCACAAACATTGCCAAGCAAAGAATTAATTGGTCAAAGAAATTCAAATGAATTAACTACTTTACCTTTTACTTATTTTGTTGCTGGATATCGAGAAGCAACTTGGAAAGAAGAAAATCATTGGTTAATAAAAGAATTTAAAGATTTAATTGAAACAAAATTTTAAAAAGAAAGAAAATAGGATTTCACTATGGTAGATATATTTGAACCGAAAACCGTTGAAGAATTTATTGATTATTATGAAAACGAATTAAAAAAAGAATTAAGCGTGTATGACGTTCAAATTAATAAGATTGGATTTTTAGGTTTTTTATTAAATATTTTAGGTCATACACATTATGATATTAAAAATTATTATGATTTTTTATTTAAAGAATCATTTATAGCAACTTCTGAAACAAGTGAAAATATTCATTTACATGCTTCAACATATGGATATTTTCCTTCTTTTGGTATACCAGCACAAGTTAATGGTTATCTTGAAGTTGATTTTAATATTTTACCCGCTAAATTACCTACAGTTACTAAAAGAGAATTGTATATTAATAATTATGGTGATCTTTTTAAATTTGATTCTGAAAATTATGAATTTATAACTCAAACGGTTTATAAATTAGTTTATGAAAATGATCAATATAAAACAATTGTTTTAACTGAAGATGGTAGATCAATTCAATATCCTTCATCGACTGCAATTTTAACTCCACCAATATTAGATGCAACACAATACACTCAAGTAGAATATATTTTTAAAACATCTTTATATCCAGCTAATTCATTTTATACTTATTATTTTGAAGTTGAAGAAGGTTATATTTCAGATTTAAAAGTTTTTGTTATTGAAAATAATAAAAATGAAGAAGAAGAATATGAAGTTAAATATGTAAAATATTTTGAAACTGCATCTTCAAAAACAGTATTTTTACGAAAAATAAGTCAAACACGTTATGTTATTGAATTAGGTTCTGGATTAAGAGGTAAATGGTTACCTCAAGCTGATATTCGTTTAGTTTTAAATATCACTAAAGGTGAAAGTGGTAATTTTTTAAAATTATCAAAAGCTCAACAAAAAAGTCCTGAACAAGTAGTTTTAGTTGATTATGATTCTAATAATAATGTAGTTACAACATTAAATTTATCTGCAAATCAAATAGTTATTTTAAATATTGAATCTTCTGAAAATGGAAAAGATCCATTAAATGATTTAGATATGCGTGAAGATGTAATAAAATATATACAAACACGCGACAATATGATGAGTGAAATAGATTTTTATAATATTGCCGATAAATATATGAGTGATTTTAAATTTTTATTTAAAAAAATACAAGTATTCGATAATATCTTTTATCTTTGCAGATCTATGAGAGATAAATATCAAAGTGTTTTATATACAACTAATCATACACTTGAAGAAAGTTTATTTACAGATATGTGTTATCCTGAATTTACAGTAAATGGTGTTGATATGATTAGTCCATTTTTTTATAAATATAATGATATTATGAATTATTATGATGGCTATTTATTATATGATAATTTATTTGTATATATTAATTCAATAGTATTATCAGATGATATTATTCCAACATATAATGTTCCTCCACTTTATTTTAATTTAATTTATAATGAATCATTAAATCAAACAAAAATACAAGTAAAATCATATCAAGATATTTCAATATTAGATTTTCAATTATTTATTCCTATTTTAAATATTTATGATGAATCAATGTTAATGATTGATGTAAATACTTTTGAATATATTTATACTGATAACAGTGGAATAATTTTTGATGAAATAGATATACAAATAGAAAGTTATGAATCTTCTGTTAAAATTTTTACAGCAACAGTTGAATCTATTTTTCAAATTTATAATATAACAGATCTTTTAAATTTAATACATTACGAAAATTTTGGTACTAATTATATTATAAATATTCCAATTATTGAAAAAGATAAATTTAATGATGATAAAAAATACTTTTTACAAAAATTAAATGATTTTATAATGGGTAATAGTTTTAATGAAAATCGAATGATTAGTGATCATATACAATTTAGATTTTTAAATAGTTATTTAATTACATCACCATTTCTTGAATCTTCTTTAATTCAAGGACAAAATGTTCTTGCCAAAATCAATAGATGGTTAAATCCAGTTAATACAAAAGTTAATGTACCAGTTGTTTTACCAGAACATGGAGATCGTTTTCTTATTGATACTTCACCTGTTGGATTATTTAGTGGGAAAGCAAATCAAATAGCTGAATGGATAGAAGTTTGTGAAGAAACTGAAATTATATGTAATGAAGCTTCTACTTTATCTGGATCTGAATATTTTTTGATTAGTAGTATAACAACTAATTATTATGTTTGGTATAATATTGATGGAATGTCTGCTGATCCTGCACCAATTGGTTTAACTGGAATAGTTATAAATATTTTATCGACAGATACTAATGTATCAGTTGCTGATAAAACTTCATCTGCATTAAATATTTTACCTGATTTTAATTCTTCTTTTGTAGCTAATGTTATTAATATTACTAATTATATAGCTGGAGATGTTACAAATAGTAATGACTTTAATACAAATTTTTCTTTATCAACATTAGTTGAAGGTATAACTGGACATTATGAATATGAAATTCCAGAAGAATTTGATGGTATTTTAATTAGTGACGAACCTGCACGATATAGTTTTGAATCAAATGCATGGATAATTATTGAAATTGAATTACCATTAAATTTAAGGGTTGAAATCATAATTGAACAGCAATATTTAAATGAAAAAAATATAAATTTATATGAAGAGAAAGAACAACTTATATATAAATTAGCTGATTATTTACAGAAGAATTATACTGGAACAAATATTCTTTATTACGATTCACAAATTATTGATTTTGTTCATTTGGAAAGACCATTTATTAAATCAGTTAAGATAACAACTACAGATAAGAATGGTTTAATTATTCCTAATGGAATTGAAGTTAATGAAGATCGTTTAATTTTAGAAAATTTAAAAGAAAATAAATTTAATATTGTTAAATATACTCCAATATTTTGGCATTGGGATTTAGATAATATTGAAGTAATAACTTTAATTCAATAGTTATTTTAATCAATGTAGAAATCCTGGCGCTCTGCTCTAGGTAGTTCACAAGGCTATGGGTTGAAATAACCATGTGTAAACAAAAGACTCATAAAATTATGTAGGAGGCTAAAAATGATACGTCCACAATCTAAAGATTCACCATATAAATTAGCACAATTAAAAGGTCCTCTTAAACAAAAATCTTCTGTTGTTGATGCCCGAGCATATGAATATA
>JAOZRH010000099.1 GCA_029931905.1 Fidelibacterota bacterium | reverse complement strand
TTAAGAAAGTGACTTTATTAAGCAACAGAGAAATAAGAGAAGTGAAAGGAATATCGAATTTGACAAATCGCAACAACATTAGTAGTAAAATGAAAAATTCTGTTTCCGAAATCGGCTACTATTCTTATACCTGCCATTATGCTAATGAAAACTCTCCAATTACACCAACATATATTTTCCATCAACAATAAACAATGAATGGGAAACTAAATCCACTTTCTGTAAATATTATTAATTTTTAATGAAATTGTTTTAAATATATTATATATTTAGATTATGGAAGATAAAGCGATACAAAAAATTATAAATACAGCAAAATATCTTATTGCTGGTATTGCCTTTTTATCAATAATTATTGAATACGGTTTCGAAATAAATACCAATACAATCAACATATTACATACGATTAATAAAGTTATTGCAATTACATTTGTTCTATCTTTTATATATCAAATAGTTGCAAGTGGTCATATTATTAAATATGTAAAATTTCATTTTCCTGAATTTTTTATATTTTTTATATTTTTTATATCTATTATTTTTGAAACTTATTTTCACTTAAATTCGGACTTTTCATTTATTTCGAAAGATAATGCAATAAATTATATTAAAATATATTTTATATTCGTGCAGGTATATGTGATTTTTAATGCTTTTCTATTAATGGCAAAAAATAAAGATAAATGGTTATTTATACCACTACATCCACCACAAATCATTATTTATTCATTTTTTATTGTTATTTTTTTGGGAACTATTCTATTAAAATTACCAAAAATGACAAAAGAATCTTTACATTGGATTGACGCAATTTTTGTATCTACCTCAGCTGTATGTGTAACAGGATTATCACCTGTAGTAATTTCTGAAACATTCACAATTTCAGGACAAATAATTGTAGCAATTCTTTTTCAAATTGGTGGATTGGGAATTATCACTCTAACGAGTTTTATCATACTTCTAACACAAAGAAAAATTCGACTTAAAGAACAAATTCTTATTGGTGAAATGTTAGACGATAACAATATTATGCACTTATCAAAAATGGTAAAAACGATAATAAAATTAACTTTTACAATAGAAATTATCGGTGCAATTATATTATATCTATCTTGGGATAAATTTAATTTTTCTACCAAATATAGAGCATTTTCCGCTCTTTTTCACAGTGTTAGTGCATATTGTAATGCAGGGTTTAGTAATTTTCCAAATGGACTTGAAACATATCAAATATCATCTCATATCCCAACATTAATTACAATTATGTCTCTAATTATTATTGGTGGTTTAGGATTTTATACATTACAAAACATATTTAATGCAAGAATAAAAGATAAGAAGATTAATTTACAAACAAAAATTATCCTAATTTCTTCTATTTCACTAATCTTATTTGGTGCATTTACCATTCTAATAT
Organism: Fidelibacterota bacterium; assembly: GCA_029931905.1. Lineage (GTDB taxonomy): Bacteria > Fidelibacterota > Fidelibacteria > Fidelibacterales > Fidelibacteraceae > TCS52. The sequence goes on along the minus strand of JAOZRH010000099.1, from coordinate 6,171 downwards.
TACAATGGAATCAATGGAGTGATTATTCCTTTGGAATGAAATTAATAAATGCATTGTTTGCTAGTGTTACAAGTAGAACTGCTGGATTTTCAAATGTCGATATGGGAAATGTAATGATTCCGGGTGCGATGATAATAGCACTATTAATGTACATTGGTGGAGCTCCAAACTCAACTGCAGGTGGAATAAAAATCACAACAATTACAACATTATTTTATACAATTAAATCATATATTCAAGGGAAAAATAATGTAGAAATTGGTTGGAATACAATTGGCGAGACAACCATTCACAGAGCAATAATAATTTTAATATCCTCTATTATGTTAATTTTTACGGCTCTATTGTTTTTAAATATTCTTAACGATTTACCATTTTTTGATCTTTTATTTGAAACAATTTCTGCTTTTGGAACTGTTGGATTATCGAGAGGAATTACATCAAATCTTTCCGAATTAAGCAAATTAATTATAGTAATTGTAATGTTTACAGGTAGAGTAGGAATTTTTACTATTGCACTTGCTATTGGTAAAGATATAACAAATGAAACTTCAAAATATAAATTTCCTGAATTAAATCTTATGGTAGGATAAATAATATTAATATAAATTGGTGAAAAAAATGAGTGAATTAAAGAAATTTGTAATTATTGGAATGGGTGCTTATGGAAAAGCAATTGCTAGAACACTAAAAAAATTAAATGCTGATATAACAATTATTGATAAAAATCTTAAAACTATAGAAAACTTAAAAGCTGAAGGTTTTGATCATGCTGTACAGTTAAATTCTACTGATGAAATAGCTCTTTCTCATTTTGTAAATCCTGACGACATAGTTGTTTTATCTATGGGAGAATCTTTTGAAGCTAATATTCTTACCGTTGGAATACTTATGAAATTTGGTGTGAAAAAGATTTATACAAGAGCAATAAAAGAGATTCAAACACAAATATTAGATAAAATGGATGTTGTTGAAACCCTATTTCCAGAAAAACAACAAGGAAATGAAACAGCAATAAAATTATTTTATGATGGAATAAATTTTGTAAAAGAATTTGCTCCGGGAATATATTTAGGTGAATTTGTAATTTCAAAAAAATACTATAATAAAACAATAATTGAGCTAAATATCCGACAAAAACACGATATTAATATTATTGCACTAAAAGAAATAAACGAAGAAGACGGCTCTATTAAAAAAATCCATCCAACAAATTTTGAAAACATTCCATTAAAAGAAAATGATACATTAATCGCAGTTGGAACAAAAAAATCTATCTCATCTTTTTTGAAAAATGTAAATTGACACTTATTTAAAAACAAAATATTAAATAATTTGTTTTGTTGTTTATTATTTTTATATTCTATACAACTTAAAAATGGAGAAATATGAAAAAAATACTATTAGTGATTTTATTGTTTTTCGTCTCTGTTTGCGCCTCAGAATTAAATAAAAATAAATTTGTTAAGTTATCGAACGATTATTATGCAGTAACTCATCCAGTTTTTGATTTTAATAGACAATATTGCACAATTATAAAAATTGAATACAATAATTGTCAAATGATAACACTTAATCAAAAAATATTCAAAAAGAAAATTATTAATAATAATGAATGTTATTTTTACATTTCACATAACGAAGATAAAATTACATTTAATGTTGATAATCACGAATCAATCACACTAAATGCTCCTAAAAACGGATTTATTATGGGTGTAGTTTATTATATAAAATTAGAATTGGATAAAATTCAAGAATAATAATCGACTAAATTAAACACTAAACATTTATTGACTTTATAATATTTTACATACATAATGTTTATAATAAAATTGAAGAATATTGTTTTTTAATTTGCAATATTTTTACTATATTATTGTATGAATAAATATTAAATTGGAGGTAAAGATGAACAAGAAACTTTTTATACCAGGGCCAGTTGATGTGCGTCCAGAAATTTTGCAAGCAATGAGTACACCAATGATAGGACATCGTAGTAAAGATGCGACGATTTTACAACAAAACATTTCGAAAAATATTCAAAAACTTTTTTATACAAAAAACCCAATTTTACTATCATCTTCTTCTGGAACAGGCTTAATGGAGGGCTCAATTCGCTCATTAACTGCACAAAGAGCTGTTGTATTTTCTGTTGGAGCTTTTGGTGACAGATGGCATACATTGGCACAATCAAATAATATTCCAGTTGATCATGTAACTGTAGAATGGGGAAATCCTACGATGGCAGAAACTGTTGACAAATATTTATCCACTGGTAAATATGATGTATTCACAGTTACTCATAATGAAACCTCTACTGGTTTAATGAATCCAGTAAAAGAGATTGCAGAAGTTCGTAAAAAATATCCAGATGTATTGTGGTTAGTTGATGCCGTTTCATCTATGGCTGGAGTAAAAATCGAAGTTGATAAACTCGGAATTGATGTATGTATTACTTCTACTCAAAAAGCTATAGGTTTACCACCAGGATTATCCATCTGTTCGGTCTCTGAAAATGCACTAGAACATGCTAAACTGGTTAAAAATCGTGGCACTTATTTTGATTTACTTGAACTATATAAATATGTAGTAAAAAAACCTTTTCAATATCCTTCAACACCTTCCCTTCCTCATATGTTCGCACTCAACAAACAATTGGAATATATTTTAAATGAAGAAGGTCAAGATAATCGTTATGCAAGACATATTGAAATGGCAAAAATTACAAGAAATTGGGTAGCAGAAAATGGGTTTGAGATGTTTCCAAAAGCAGGATTTGAATCTAATACTGTTTCGGCAATAAAAAACACAAGAGGAATTTCTGTTGCTGAATTAAATAAAAAAATTGGTGAACTCGGGTATGTAATTTCAAACGGATATGGAAATTTAAAAGAAAAAACCTTTAGAATTGCACATATAGCAGACAGACGAGTGTCTGAATTAGAAGAATTATTATCAATTTTAACAGAAACAATTAAAACATTATAAAAGAGAGATGATATTATGAATATTTTAATTTGCGATGGATTGGGAAAAGATGGCCAAAATATTTTAGAAAACAATGGAATTGATTTTCATATTGAACATTTTAATTTAGATGATCTTATTCAGGCGATTCCTCAATATGACGGAATGATTGTTCGCTCTGCAACAAAAGTTCCAAAAGAAGTTATAGATGCTGGAATTAAATTAAAATTTATTGCAAGAGCTGGAACAGGAATTGATAATATTGATCACAAATATGCAAAAACTAAAGGAATTCCGACATTAAATACTCCCGGAGCTAATTCAGCATCTGCAGGTGAACTTGCAATCGCTCATATTTTTGCACTTTCAAGGTTTATTCATCAATCAAATATTTCTATGCGAGAAGGTAAATGGCTTAAAAAATCATATAAGGGTTTTGAGCTTGATGGAAGAATTTTAGGAATTGTTGGGTTCGGAGCAATTGGAAAAATAGTTGCAAAAAAAGCAATTGCACTTGGAATGAAAGTAATTGTAAATGATATTATGGACATTAAAACAGATTTAGATATAAAAGTCGTATCGCTTGATGAAATATATTCCGAAGCAGATATTATTTCTTTACATCTTCCTAAATTAGAAAAAACACTTATTGGAAATAGTGAAATACAAAAAATGAAAGACGGTGTTTATTTGATTAATGGAGCAAGAGGTGGATTAATTGACGAAAAAGCATTATTGGACAACTTAAATTCTGGAAAAGTTGGTGGTGCTGGAATTGATGTTTGGGAAAACGAACCAAATTTCAATAAAGAATTGGCCAGTCATCCAAATGTTTCTGCCACTCCACATATTGGAGCAGCTACAATTCAAGCAACTGTCAGAGTTGGAATTCAGATTGCAGAAAATATTGTGAAAGAATTGAAGAAATAGTTTACAAAAAGAGAAGCTATATTTTGAAGATATGGCTTCTCTTAATTTACAATAATCTATGAAAACAAAACAGATAGCAATTAATGGAATAGTACAAGGGGTGGGTTTCCGCCCTTTTGTTTATAAAACAGCAATTAAACAAAATCTTACCGGATTTGTAATAAATACCTCTAATGGTGTAGAAATTATTGTAAGTGGTGATGATAATTCATTAAAAATATTTATCGAAAAAATTCAAATTGAAAATCCACCAGCTTCAAAAATTAAATATTTCAAAGTAAATAATATTCCTAATCAAAATTTTACAAATTTCACAATAAAAAAAAGTAAACAGCAAATTGGAACAACTTTATTATCGCCAGACTTAGCAGTTTGTGAAGATTGTATAAATGAAATGTTTGATGAAAAAGATAAAAGACACCTCTACCCTTTTATAAATTGTACCAATTGCGGACCTCGTTTTTCTATAATTGAAAATACTCCTTACGATAGACCAATGACAACAATGAAAGATTTTAAAATGTGCGATTATTGTGAAAATGAATATAAAAATCCACTCGACAGAAGATTTCATGCTCAACCAATCGCTTGTGCAGAATGCGGTCCAAAATTTGAATTATTAGATAAATCGCTAAAACAAATTTCTACAAAAAATCCGATAACAGATGCAGTAGAATTATTAAAAGCTGGAAAAATTATTGCAATAAAGGGAATTGGTGGATTTCATCTCGCCTGTGATGCAACTAATTCTGAAACTGTAAAACGATTACGAAATTTAAAAACTCGCCCATCAAAACCATTTGCAGTTATGTGCAAAGAAAAAGATTTATCAACAATTGTAGAATTAAAAAACGAAAATTTGGAGACGATAAAATCAGTTGAAGCACCAATTTTAATTCTGAAAAAAAAGGAAAGTATTTTATCAAAATTCATCGCTCCCAAAAATCCAAATATTGGAGTTTTTATTCCTTATGCACCAATTCACTACTTATTATTTGATGACGAATTAAAATTTCTCGTGATGACTTCCGGAAATATAAATAACGATCCAATAAGTAAAGAAGAAAAACCACTACAAAATATATGCGACTATTTTCTAACAAATAATCGTCCGATTTTAAATCGTTCAGATGATTCTGTAATTATTCCAATAGAAAAAAACAATCTAATAATCAGACGATCTCGTGGCTTTGTTCCCTCTCCTATCCATTTACCAATAAATACAATTCCAACTTTGGGAATGGGTTCAGCTCTAAAAATCACATTCTCTTTAACAAAAAACAAACAGCTTTTTCTCTCACCTTATATTGGAAATTCGTTTTCTAAAAATACAATCGACTTCTATTTTGAGATGCTGGAAAAATATAAAAAATGGTTCAATATCAAACCAGAATTAATCGCTTGTGATATGCAACCCGATTTTTACACAACAAGATTTGCTGATAAACAAAATATTCCGACAGTAAAAATTCAACATCATCACGCTCATATTGCCGGAATAATGACAGAACATAATATCAATGAACCTGTAATTGGGGTTGTATATGATGGAACAGGCTATGGAACTGACGAAAATATTTGGGGTGGCGAAATAATGATCGCCGATTACAATAAATTTGAACGACTTTTTCATCTTGAATATATGCCACTTCCAGGTGGAGATTCTGCAATTAGAAAACCAATTAGAATTGCTTATGCATATTTAAAACAAGCTGAAATTGATACTGAATTTTTACAAGATATTTCGCAATTAGAAAAAAATATAATTTCAAAACAGATAAAAAATAATTTCAACACTTTCAAAACTTCAAGTATGGGAAGATTATTTGATTGCGTTGGAACAATGTTGGGATTGTTTCCAGAAATAAGTTTTGAAGCTCAATCGGCAATGGCTTTGCAATTTTTGTGCAACGAAAACAATATAAAAAATGCTAAAATATATTCTTATGAAATCCAAAATGGTAAAATAATTATTCAAACGATGTTAAACGAAATTGTGAAAGATATTCAAAATGGAGTTTCAAAAAACAAAATTGCCGAATCATTTCATAACACAATTATTCAATTCACTTTGGAAACAGTTATGAGAACATCAAAAAAATCTGGCATAAAAAAAGTTGTATTAGCTGGTGGAGTGATGCAAAATAAAATCATCGTCGAGAATATATATAAAATATTAACAAACCATAATTTTACAGTTTATTTGCCTTCAGAATTACCTTCAAATGACGGATCAATCTCTGTCGGGCAAGTTATGATTGCTAATAGTAA
>JAOZRH010000098.1 GCA_029931905.1 Fidelibacterota bacterium | reverse complement strand
AATTTGTAACAAGCAATGACTTTACTGTTGTAAATCATGATATTATGCCAATGGTGTTCCAAGCAATGCGTGGTGATACTACAAGTTTTATAGATAGAAACAGTAAACAAATAGAAGGTTTTATCAATAGAATTATCAGCCAATATGGAAGTACAGAATTGTTGATGAGCGAAGTTGATAAGTTTGGTGTAAAGGTTAAAGCAAAAGAAATTACAGAAGAATTAGAAAAGATTTATCCAAGATATGGTGGTGAAGAAAAATTTATTGAAATGGTTGAACAACAAGGTATGTCAATGGATGATGTCAGAGATGATTTTAAGAAAAATTTATCTATAACTAAATATTTTGATGAAGAAATATTCTCAAAAATTAAAATTGATGAATCAAAAATAAAAGAAAGATATGAACAGAATAAAAACAATTACAATAAAGAAGTTGCAACAGTGAAACATATATTGTTTTTAACTAATAATAAATCTGATTCTGAAAAAGTTGAAGTAAAAGCATTAGCATTAAAAGTATTAGAAAAAGCTAAATCAGGCGATGATTTCGATAAATTAGTTGAAGAATATACAGAAGATCCAGGATCGAAAGAAAATCATGGGTTATATGAAAATTTTCAAAGAGGTCGCATGGTTAAACCGTTTGAAGAAGTAGCTTTTACAGCTGAAATAGGTTCAATTAGTGATTTAGTAGAAACACAATATGGATATCATATTATTAAAATTATTGATAGAAAAAATGGCTTGAGCTATGAAGATGTAAAAGAGAGCATTGAAGAACAGTTGAAAGAAGTAAAAGAAAAAAGTATAACTCCAATTGTTGTAGATTCTTTGAAAAAAGTTTATAATTACGAAGAATTATTATTAAATGATTGATAGTGATGCAAATCACAAATTATATTTTTTATTTGGAAGTTGTTGTTTTTTGAGTTATTATACTGCAACTAAAAGAAAGGAGAAGTTATGAAAAAAGTTTTAATTCTATTACTGTTGGTGGTTTTTGGTTTGATTTTGTTAACAGGTTGTGGAAGCAAGGAAGTTTCTGGCAAAAAAAGTCCTTATATGCAAATGCAAAAACAAGCAAATCAATACAACAAAGCTGGTGCTGTTGCAGTTGTTGGACAAGGCGAGAGTTCTCGTGAAGATATTGCTCGTAAAAAATCTCATGTAGATGCGAGAGCAAATTTAGCAGAGGCTTTAAATGTAAAAGTTCAAACATTATCTAAATCATTTTTAGAAGAAGTTGGAACTACTGGTGATACCGAAATCAACGAAGCATTTTCTAGAACTACAAAAACAATGGCAAGTAGTGTATTGAAAGGTTCATTACCTGAAGATGAAATAATGGTGGAAGATGAAGGGAAAATTACAATTTATACATTAATGGTAATTAATCCTTCTACTTTTAATCAATCATTGATGGATGAAATGAATAAGAGTAAAAATAAAAAATTATATGAAAGATTTAGATCTTCACAAGCATATGACGAATTAAATAATGAAATGGAAGCTTATGAAGAGAGCCAAATCGAAGAATAATAATATTTAGACAAATATTAATAAAAAAGGACAATTTTATGTTGTCCTTTTTTTATTTTTTTATTTTTTATGAAGATAAATATTTTTAACTTCACTTGTGGTTTGATAAATAACATTGTATAGCTTTTTTAATGGGAAAATAATGAATATGAAAAATAAAATGATTTTGGCCATTACACTTTTTACTGTTGTTAATTTATTTGGAATATCATCTTATCCAGTTTGGTTTTTATATCCTTCAAAATATCCAAATACAATTACTGGATATAGTTATGGTGGTTATTCTCCAACAGTTGATGCAGAGAGAACTTATTGTGTATATAATGAATGTGTGGCGAATGGGACACTTTATACATTTCAAGACAGTGATAAAAAAAATAGTGAATATTTTTATTATTTTTCGCCTAAAGAATTGAAAAGAATAAAAGGGAAGTTGCATAGTTTATCTTCTTTTATGACAAATGTTATTAGTAGTGAATATGTTAAATTATTTTCAACAAATAAAAATATTAATGTTGATTCGAGATATATTGATCTAAAAAATTCAACAATACCGAAATGGATTAAAAAAAGACCATTTTGGCAAGATAAACAATTTTATTATGGTGTTGGCGAATATCAAAGCAAGGGCAGTGAAAATGATGCTTGGAAAACTGCAGAAGAACAGGCAATTTTTGAAATAATGACAAATTTAGCAATAAATTTTTATTCAGTTAATATTTTAGATGTAACTGAAAAGAGTGAACGCTATGAAAAAGCAACAGCAACAAAAGTCAAATATAAATTTAAAAATATTCAGATACAAAAAAGATGGATAGATTTAAATAAACAATATTATTATGTTTTAATCAGAATCAAAAAAAATAATGTAATATCACCATATCTAAATTAATATCAATCAATTTTATTCATCAAGAATTGCTGTTTGACTTCTAAATCCTTCACCTTGCAAAATTGAAATATTTTGAATAGTAATAAATGCTTTTTTATCTTCTTCTTTTGCAATTCGTCGAACATTTTCAACTTGTCTACGAGAAACTACACAGTAAAGAGTTTTCTTTTCGCTATTAGTATATAATCCAGTAGATTCTAATCCTGTAACACCCCGTTTTGTTTCTGTCATTATTCTTTGTGAAATCTCATGCCATTTTTTACTTATTATAAAAATTCCTTTTTCAGATGTAACACCTTCAATTATTGTATCTGTAACTTTTGAAGCAATTCCTAAAGCAATCAAACAAAATAGAATTAAATCAATATCTCCAAAGACAAGACCAGTGCCAAGAATAACAAATGTATCAATAAAAATAAATGACCAACCGAGTGAAATTTTAAAATATTTGTTTATTATTCTAGCAACAATATCGGATCCTCCAGTTGTTCCTCGACCACGAAAAATTATACCTAATCCTGTTCCTAATAATAATCCTCCATACAAGGTGGCAAGGAATCTGTCATCAGTAATTGGTTCAATTTTTAAAATTTTGTCAATAAAATCACAAAAAAAAGATACCCATATAATTCCCCATATTGTTTTAATTCCGAATTTTTTACCAAATATTTTCACACCAATTAAAAAAAGTGGAATATTTAATGCTAACATTGAAATTCCGGCTGGAAAATCAAACAGATGATATAGTATTGTAGCAATTCCAGAAACTCCACCTGTATTAATTTTATTTGGCAATAAAAAGACCATTAAAGCGATAGATAGCAATAATGAACCAATAATGATAAGAATGAAATCAATATATTTGTTAAAGAATGTTTTCATATTTTTCACAATATCTCCTTAAAATATTATATTTTTAATGTGCCGTAATATAAAAAAGAATTTTATCTAAGAAAATAATAAAATGTTAGAATTTATAAAAAAAACTACTTATCTTTGGATACAATAAGAGAGAGGTTAATGAGTAGAAAATTAAAAATAGTAAAATCAGCGAAATTTGTTAAAGGTCAAATAACTTTACCAGGTGATAAGTCAATAAGTCACAGAACATTATTGTTCGCCAGTTTGGCAAAAGGTAAATCACAAATTAAATTTTTAAATAATGGAGCTGATGTGCTTTCAACTATTGGTTGTTTGCAAAAATTTGGTATAAAATTCCAATTAGGAAGATATTCAATTGAGGTGGATAGTTCTGGATTTAAAAAATGGGATAGAGAAAATGTTGGAACGATTAATTGTGGAAATTCAGGAACAACTTCAAGATTATTAGCTGGGTTAATAGCAGGACAAGGAATTAATGTGAAGATGACAGGAGACGAATCATTAAGTTCTCGTCCCATGAAACGCGTGATTAATCCTTTATTGGAAATGGGAGCAGAAATTAATAGTGATGATGGAAAATTACCACTGATTTTTGGTGACAAAAAATTAAAAGGAATTCGTTATACAATGCCTGTTGCAAGTGCCCAAGTAAAATCATGTTTACTTTTTGCTGGTTTATTTGCTGATGGAAAAACATATATTACTGAAAATATAAAAACAAGAGATCATACGGAAAATATGATGAAAATGTTTGGTATTTCAATTTTCAAGAAAAAAGATGTAATATCAATAAGTAAATTAAAAAGACCAATAGTTCCATTTAAATACTCTGTACCAGGTGATCCATCTGCCGCGGCCTTTTGGGTAGCTGCTGGATTATTAGTTCCAGATAGCAAATTGACTTTAAAAAGAGTATCATTAAATCCATCTCGAATAAGTTATATTAAATTATTACAACAAAGTGGTTGTAAAATTCGTATTAATCCAATTGATAAAAGTTTAGAGCCATTTGGTGACATTACGATTCAAACTTCACAAATAAAACCATTTTCAGTTAATAAAAAAAATTCTGCTTCATTAATAGATGAAATTCCAATTTTAGCATTAATTGCTACACAAGCAAAAGGGAAGTCAGTATTTCGAGGAGTTAAAGAGCTAAGATTTAAAGAGAGTGATCGTATCAAAAGCACTGTTGAAAGTTTGAGAAGTCTTGGTGCTGATATTAAGGAATATTCAGATGGTTTTGATGTTTTTGGACCTACAGAATTGATTGGAAATACCGTTGATTCATATGGTGATCATCGTATTGCAATGATGTTAGCAATTGCAGGATTAATTTCAACCGAACCTGTTAAAATAAAAAATCATTCTATTGTAAATATTAGTTATCCAGATTTTTACGAAATATTGAAAAGAATCAGTAGAAAAAGATAAAATTAACAGACAATATATTTATTCAATATTATGGAATCAGATTTAAAAATCCAATTAGGCATATTAGGCGAAAATATTTCTTATACAAAAAGTCCATTGTTACACAGTTTGATTAATAATCATAGAAATGTTAATTTAGAATATAAAATTTATGATATTCCAAAAAACAAATTTGAAAACAATTTAAATGATGAATTAAGAAAAATTGATGGTTTTAATATCACAATTCCTTATAAAGAAAAAATAATTCCGTATTTAGATTATATTGATCCAGTTGCAAAACAAATCGGAGCAATAAATACTGTAGTTGTTAAAAACAAAAGATTTTTTGGTTATAACACGGATATTATCGGATTTATTAAAACGGTAAAATTACACATAAAAGAATTTAATAAATATTTTCCAGTTCTAATTGGATATGGTGGAGTTTCAAAGGCTGTTATTTTTGGATTAGAAAAGCTTGGTTTTTCACAATGTGCAGTGATTGGAGGACTTAACGATAGTGAGAGAGAAAATATTATCAGAAATATTTCACCATCATTACAGATGAAAATTGTTAATATGATTCCATCGGATTTACCAAAATTATGGATAAATGCCACTCCAATTGGAACGAATAAATTTCCGAATATTCCCAATGATTTTATAAAAATAAATGCTAATGATTTTTTACTTGATTTAAATTATAGTCCGAATCCAACATATTTGCAAAAGTGGTTTGATAATATACATCACAAAGTCGCAAAGTCACAAATGAGCAATAATGTAAAAAGTGTGAATGGAATTTATATGTTGATTTATCAAGGGATTGCTTCAGAAGAAATTTGGTTTCCAAAAATAAATTTCGTAAATTTGGATATTAGAAAGATTATTGGAAAAATGTAAAATATTAATTTGAGAAGCAATATTATGAGTAAAATAAATTTTATAACAGCGGGTGAAAGCCACGGTCCCTTTTTAACTGCAATTGTTAGTGGTTTACCAGCTGGATTTAAAATTGATGTTAATAAAATTAATGAACAGTTACACAAAAGACAGCAGGGATATGGTCGTGGTGGACGAATGAAAATCGAAAAAGATAATGTAAAAATATTATCAGGAGTTCGTAATTCTATCACTATTGGTTCTCCGATTACTTTACAGATTAAAAATCGTGATTTTGATAATTGGAAAGATACAATGGATCCGATTTTACCAGATACTCGAAATGAAAAAGTAGAGATTCCTCGTCCGGGTCATGCAGATTATGCTGGAGTAGTAAAATATGGTTTTGATGATATTAGAAATGTATTAGAAAGGTCTTCAGCAAGAGAAACGGCAATTAGAGTTGCTGTTGGAGCTTTGTGCCGTCAATTTTTGGAAAATATTGGGGCCGAATTTTTTGGACATGTTACTCAAATAGGCAAAATTTCAATAGATAAAAAGAGTATTGATTATAATTTGCTTAAATCTGCAGATAGTTCTTCTGTAAGATGTATAAATAAAGATATTTCAGAAAAAATGGAAAGAGAAATTGACGAGGCAAAATCAGTTGGCGATTCTATTGGTGGAATATTTCAAATTATTGTTAAAAATTTACCAATTGGACTTGGAAGTTATATTCATTGGGACGAAAGATTATCATCAAAAATATCATCACATATTTTAGGTATTCAGGCGATAAAAGGAATAGAGTTTGGCGAAGGATTTGATTCTGCCAAAATAACTGGTAAAAATTATCATGATGAATTTAGTGTGAAAGAGGAAAAAATATTTCGAAATTCAAATAATGCTGGTGGATTAGAGGGTGGAATGACAAATGGAGAACCATTGATAATAAATGCTGTAATGAAACCAATTCCAACTTTAACCAACCCATTAAAAAGTTTTCATATTCAAACTAAGGAAGAAATGATTGCTCATAAAGAAAGAACGGATTCCTGTGCAGTTCCCGCAGCGAGTATTGTTGCCGAAAATGTTATAGCCATTCCATTACTAGAAGTATTTCTTTCTCGGTATGGTGGAGATTATTGGGGAACAATAAAAAAGAGATTTGAAAACGAAATAAATTAGTTTTTTATATTGATAATATTTATTAATTTATGTCGAGATTTATGGGAAATGACAAAGGAGTATAATAATGAAAAATAATGAAACAAAATCTGTAATAGAGACGATTGTTAAAGAATTTGGCAATTTATCTCCTGCTGAAGAACATTCAATATTACAATCAAATGATTTTGAATTTGTGAAAAGACAGATACAGAATTTACAGAAAGAAAAAAATGTTTTTGTTATTACTAGTATTATTATTATTGCACTTGCGGTAATTCTTGTAGTATTTTTCTTTAGAGACAAACCAATTAGTGAGTGGTTTTATTTGATATATGTGCTAATTGCAGTTATATTTTCAATAAAAGCATCTTTTAGTTATGCAAATATGAAGAAAAAAATTTCGCTTTTTAAAATATTAAAATCCTATTATGACAATAAAACTATCGTTGAATAAAATTAAATTTAGATTATAAGATGAATTATTTTTTAATTGGAATGATGGGTTGTGGAAAAACTTCAATTGGTAGAGCTTTATCGAAGGAGATTGATTACGGTTTTATTGATTTGGATTTAGAAATTGAAAAATTTTCAAAAATGACTATAAAGAATATTTTTGAAAAACATGGTGAAGAAAAATTTAGGGAATTGGAAGTTAAGGTGTCACGAAAATTGATAACTAATTCACTGAATAATGTAATTGCGACTGGTGGTGGATTTGCAATAGATGAAAAAAATATTGAATGGATGAAGGAAAATGGAAAGATAATATGGCTACAAGCAACTTCAAAAATAATTTTTGAAAGAAT
>JAOZRH010000267.1 GCA_029931905.1 Fidelibacterota bacterium | reverse complement strand
TCCGGAATGGATGGTTTAGCAGTCGGAAAAGCTATCAGAAACGATGACAAATTTAAAAATCTTAAACTTGTTATTCTATCTTCAATGAATGTACGAGGTGATTCTGAAAAATTCAAAAAAGTAGGATTTAACACATTTCTCACAAAACCTATTAGACAATCTGAATTATATAAGAACATTGGAAAAACAATGGGAATCACATCAAAAGATGATATTAATAAACCAGTTAATAAAACAATAAAAAAAGAAAAAACTACAATTACAAACAAACTTCATTCTTCGGCCATTCTTATTGCAGAAGACAATATGACAAACCGTCTAGTCGCCAAATCAATTATTAAAAAACTTGGTTACAATTCAGATATTGCAATTAATGGATTAGAAGCAGTTAAAACGGTTAAAGAAAAAAAATATGACCTTATATTTATGGATATGCAAATGCCAATTATGGACGGATTGGATGCCTCTCGAGAAATTAGAAAATTTAATAAGAATATCCCTATTATTGCAATGACTGCCAATGTTATGAAAGGCGATAAAGAGAAATGTTTTGATGCAGGTATGAATGATTATATTGCTAAACCTATCGGTCCAGATTCTGTTAAATCAAAATTAGAACAATGGTTACCAAATGAAGATGGAAAGGAAAATAATTCTACAGAAAGAACCTCTACAGATTCTATTTTTAATGATAAAGAACTTATGGAACGCTTAATGGGTGATGCAGATCTTGTAAAAGAAATAATTATCGGTTATACTGAAGATACAAGAAATAACATTACTGAATTAAAAGATTTTATTGAAAAAATCGATTTTGAAAATATTACTAGAACAGCCCATAGCATCAAAGGATCAAGTGCAAATGTCGGCGCACATTTACTTCAAGAAATTTCAGAAAAAATAGAAAAAGCAGGAAAAAATGAAAATATTGAAGCTGTAAAAGAGTATTTGCCAAAATTGAAAGAAGAATTTGATAAATTTAAAAAAGTAATAGATAATTTTGAATTTAAATAATAATTAATGATGGAATAATTAATCATGAAAAAAAAAGGATTATTTATTGGTATTATAGTTTTTATAATTATTTTACTAATACCTGCACCAGAAGGAATGAGTTTATCTGCTCAAAAAACGGTTGCAGTTGCTCTGTTAATGGCAATTTGGTGGATAACAGAAGCAATTCCAATTGCAGTTACTGCTTTGATTCCAATTGTTCTTTATCCTCTACTCGGTATATTATCATCAAAAGAAGCAACAACACCATATGCTAACCATTTAATATTTTTATTTATGGGTGGTTTTTTAATCGCTCTTGCAATGCAAAAATGTAATTTACACAAACGAATTGCATTAAATATAATTAATCTAGTTGGAACAAGCCCCAGTAAAATTATACTTGGTTTTATGATTGCAACTGCTTTTTTATCAATGTGGATATCAAATACTGCCACAACTGTAATGATGGTACCAATTGGTATGGCCGTAGTAAATCATTTTGTCCCCGAGAAAAATAATATTAATAATAATTCTTCAAATTTTGGAATCAGTTTAATGTTAGGATTAGCATATTCGGCTTCAATTGGAGGAATTGGGACACTAATAGGAACTCCTCCAAATTTAGTATTAGCAAATACATTAGAGAAAATGTACAACAAAACACTTGGTTTTACTGAATGGTTTGTGATTGGAATTCCAATTGTAATAATTATGATTCCACTTGTATGGCTCTACTTAACAAAAATTCTTTATCCAACCAAAAATAATGAAATTAAAAACGATACTGGAATTATTAAAGAAAAGATATTAGAACTCGGTAAAATATCAAAAAATGAAAAAATTGTATTAACGATTTTTGCTTTAACTGCATTTAGTTGGATTTTCAGAAGTACAAAAGAAATTGGTAATTTTACAATTTACGGTTTAGATAAATTGTTTCCAGCAATATCTGACGCTACAATAGGAATGTTTTTTGCAATATTACTTTTCATAATTCCTGTAAATTTAAAAAAGAAAGAATTTGCAATGGATTGGAATCAAGCATTAAAATTACCATGGGGA
>JAOZRH010000266.1 GCA_029931905.1 Fidelibacterota bacterium | reverse complement strand
CTAATTCCACTTAAATCAGATGCAATTAATACATCAGAACATATTTTTGCATCATTTTTAGGAACTCCAAGTTTGACAAATACATTTTGCATTAAATTATATATTTTTTCAACTGAAACTCTTTTTTCCATTTTTTCCCTTTATAAATTTATTAATTATTTGTTAAATCACTTTCTATTTATAATTAGTATCTATCCATTTCAAATAATCACCTGAAATTACATTTTTTACCCAATTAGAATTATCTAAATACCAATTAATAGTTTCCCCTATCATATCTTCGAATTTATATTTTGGAGACCAATCTAATTCTTTTTTTATTTTAGATGCATCAATTGCATATCTTCTATCATGACCTAATCTATCTTTTACATAAGTAATAAGTGAATGTGATTTCTCCAAATAATCTAAAATTTGTTTAACGATTTCAATATTTTGTATTTCATTATTTCCACCAATATTGTAAACTTCTCCAATATTCCCTTTATTCATAACCGTCCAAATCGCATCACAATGATCTTCAACATAAAGCCAATCTCTTACCTGTTTTCCATCACCATATATTGGAAGTGGTTTATTATTAAGTGCATTATGAATAATAAGTGGAATTAATTTTTCAGGAAATTGATAAGGACCATAATTATTTGAACAACGAGTTATTAATATAGGGAATTTAAATGTATCAAAATAAGATTGAACAATACAATCAGCCGAAGTTTTTGATGCTGAATAAGGCGAGTGTGGTTGCAATTTTGTTTGTTCAGTAAATTTAACATTTTTATCATTTTCTGGTAATGTACCATAAACCTCATCAGTGGAAATTTGTAAGAATTTTTTATTTTTATAGTTATTTTTCCAAAACCGTTTCGCTACATTAAGAAGTGTTGCTGTTCCCATTACATTCGTCTTTATAAATATATTTGGATTATGAATAGAACGATCTACATGAGATTCAGCGGCAAAATTTATGACGGAATCAAAATTATATTCATTAAAAAGAAATTCCACCAACTCTTGATTACAAATATCACCTTGAATAAATTTATATTTTTTATTACTTTCAATAGGTTTTAGATTTTCAGGATTTCCAGCATAAGTTAAATAATCTAAATTAACTATAAATATTTCTTCATTCTTTTTAAATAAATATTGAATGAAATTTGAACCTATAAATCCACTACCACCAGTTACTAAAATTGTTTTCATTATAATATACTCGAAATTTTTTCAATATAAAGCCCATACTCACTTTTTCCATACTTCTTTGAATTTTCCAACAACATCTCTTTATCAATATATCCATGTCTATATGCAATTTCTTCTAAACATGCAATTTTTAACCCTTGTCTTTTTTCAATAATTTCTACAAATTTTGAAGCTTCCATTAAAGCATCATGAGTGCCTGTATCTAACCAAGTAATACCTCTTCCAAGTTGTGATAATTTAAGTTTTTTTCGTGCCAAATATTCCTTATTCACATCTGTTATTTCCAATTCACCACGCTCAGAAGGTTTAATATTTTTAGCAATTTCAACCACATTATTATCATAAAAATATAAACCAACAACCGCATAATTAGATTTTGGTTTTTTTGGTTTTTCTTCAATAGAAATTACATTCCATTTATCATCAACTTCCGCCACACCATATCTTTTTGGATCATTAACATAATATCCAAAAATATTAGCACCCTCTTTCAATGATGCAACGCTTTTAAGAATTTTGGGTAATTGCCCTCCATAAAAAATATTGTCTCCTAATATCAAACAAACATTATCATCACCAATAAACTTTTCTCCAATAATAAATGCTTGAGCTAATCCTTCTGGCTTTGGTTGTTCAGCATATTCAATAGATATACCAATGTTATTACCATCTCCTAATAATTTTTTAAAAAAAGGAAGATCGTTTGGAGTAGAAATTATTAACACTTCTCTTATGCCAGCTAACATTAATATCGACAAAGGATAAAAAATCATAGGTTTATTATAAATTGGCAACATTTGTTTCGAAATTACAAATGTAAGAGGATGTAATCGTGAACCAGCACCACCAGCTA
>JAOZRH010000010.1:7313-24918 GCA_029931905.1 Fidelibacterota bacterium | reverse complement strand
AAGTCCTTTTTTATTGTTCATTTTTCTCCACGAGTTAAAACTCGTGGCAATTCAAACTTCAAATATTTTCGGTGCTTCTCGGTGAACTCGGTGGTTTAATTTAATTTTCCTATTTCAACATAATAGTAGAGTATATAGAATATTTTTACAAAAAAAACAAAATAGACCTAATAATCGCCTAAATATACCTATTAGTTTACATAATATATATTATACGAAGTGGTATTTAAAGTGTAATTTCTATTTGTTGTAAAAAATAATAGCATTTTAGTATCGAATTTTATTTAATCTTATCTAATCGTCCATATTTAAGAACTTTCTTAAACATTTTTCTTTCATACATAACTTCATTGTGACCGAGATCGCTATGTAACACCATTATTGGATTTTTAATTAATTCCCATTCTTTCACTTTTCTAGTAGTTTGATAATAGTATGGAAATCCATATCCTTTTAATAATTTAACTAATTCTTTAGTATTTTCCTTGGTTCCTCCGTTATCCGTATAGATAACGAAAAATCTTTGACCTGCAACATTCACCCAATCTAAAAACTTAGTTGTTTCGCCGTATAAAGCGTCAAATAGATAAATTTCCTTTATTTTCTTGAATATTATATTTTGACTAATAATCTCAGAGATTACTTTGTATCCACCGCTGTGTCCTGTTAATACAATCCTATTAATTTTAGTATCATTGTTTAGATAATTATTTTCCTTTAATATAGTCATAAGTTCTTCCATAAATCTGTCAAATCCGCCTTCTTCGCTCAATTTACCACCAAATGAATCAGATGCATTTTTTGGTCCTTGTGGAACGATTAGAATTGCATTTTTCTTCGATTCTGAAAATTGTTCTAATAATTGAAATTGAGCTAACACACTGTCAACAGAGTTGTTCCAGCCGTGAAAATGAACAACAAAATCAACTTTTTTTGATACTGAATAATTTTTTGGAATCAAAATTGCAACAGTATTATCGTCATAATGTCCATCAAATGAATAAAATTCCTCTTTATAAGTATATCCATTTTTTCTTGAATCATGTGGAAATGGAGCATTATCCATTTTTACATGTATTAATTTACCATATTCTGTATCTATACTTTTAGGTTTTTTACTACAAGATACAAATAGGGTTATAATCATAAACAATATTAATAAATAGTTGATTTTTTTCATACTCATCTCCTTTTGTTATATTTTCGAATAATTTTCATAATCATAATCTAATTTATTAATTTTAATCTTTAAAATCAAAATATTATTTATTAAATTTAACGGATATTAGAATAAGGAGGAATTATGGAAAATAAAAATATTTTAATAACTGGTGGAGCTGGTTTTATTGGTTCAAATCTTACAAAATATATTCAAAAAAACTATACAAATGCAAAAATTGTTGTATTAGACAAATTTTATAATGGACATTTTAAAAATTTAATTGGTTTTAAAGGCGAATTAATAGCTGGAGATATTTGCGATCCAAAAATATATAAACAGTTAGAAAAATATGAATTTGATTATATTTTCCATCAAGCCGCTATTACTGACACTACAGTATTAGACCAAAATAAAATGATACAGGTTAATACAAATTCATTTAGAAACATAATAAATATGGGAAGTAAAATGAATTCCGTAATTGTTTATGCCTCTTCTGCTGCTGTTTATGGCAACTCTCCTGCTCCAAATCAAATTTATAAAGGCGAAATTCCAGAAAATGTTTATGGTTACTCAAAATATTTGTTGGATCAATATGTATTGAAAAATATCAAAAACTATCCTAATAATATTATTGGGTTGAGATATTTTAATGTTTATGGTCAGGGTGAATTATATAAAGGCAAAATGGCATCAATGATTTATCAACTTGCAATTAAAATGAAAGCTGGTAAAAATCCAAAAATATTTAAATATGGTGAACAAAAACGAGATTTTATTTATGTAAATGATATTATTCAAGCAAATATTAAGGCGGCATTATCAGGAAAAAGTGGAATTTATAATGTTGGTTATGGAAAAGCCCGTACATTTAATGATATTGTTTCAATATTAAATAAGATATTAAAAAAAGATCTCAAAACTGAATATTTTGAAAATCCTTATGATTTTTACCAAGATAATACAGAAGCAGATATTTCAAAAACAAAAAGTGATTTAAATTATTCTCCAGAATATAGTTTGGAAAAAGGAATTGAAAATTACTATAATAATCACTTGAAATAAAAGACCGTAACATACACTTATAAAAGCATATAACAATCATTTCATAAATAATAATAACAAGCAATAATGTTCAATATTGGAAATATAAAAATTAAAAACCCATTTTTTTTAGCACCAATGGCTGGTGTTACCGACAGGTCTTTTAGAACAATTTGTAAAGATATGGGGGCGGGATTTTTATTTTCAGAGTTTGTTAGTTCAGAAGGAATTATTAGAGATAATGCAAAAACCAATCAATATATGGAATTCAATGATTATGAGCGCCCTATTGGAATTCAAATATTCGGAAATAACCCAGATTCAATGAGTAAATCAGCAAAGATTATTGAAAATAAATTAAAACCAGAAACAATCGACTTAAATTTTGGATGTCCAGTTAAAAAAGTTGTGAAAAAAGGTGCTGGTGCCTCGCTAATGAAAAACATTGATTTATTGATAGAAATTGCGGAAAAAGTTGTAAATGCTGTTAAAATACCTGTTACAGCTAAAATAAGGGCTGGTTGGGATAATAATACACTTAATGCGGTTGAAGTTGCGATTAAATTGGAAAAGATTGGAATTAGTGCAATTACAATACATCCCCGAACAGCAGTAATGGGATATTCTGGGAAATCAAATTGGTCTATTATAAAAGAGATAAAAAAATCTGTACAAGTCCCGATAATTGGTAACGGTGATGTAAAAAATTCAATTGATGCAGTAAAAATGTTCAATGAAACAAATTGTGATGCTGTTATGATTGGTAGGGGCGTTTTGGGAAATCCTTGGATATTTAGAGAATTAAATGAAAATATCAAAATATATGATGGCAAAATTGAAATAATAGAGAATAATTTTCCACATCCCTCCTATTTAGAAATATTTTCTACAATGAAAAAACATTTACATTTAATTGCAGAATATTATCCCGAAAGAATCGCTTGTAATATGTTTAAATCACATTTTGCATGGTACACTAAAGGAATGATTAATGCCACCACATATAGAAGTAAAATAAATCATTCAAAATCTCTTAAAGAAACGAAAAATACCATTAATTTGTTTGAAAAATACACCAACAGTATAAGTATTTAATTGCAAAAATAAATTTAACAAATTTAATAAATAACAGGTTAAAACAGTCATAATTTTTCCTTGTAATACAAATAAATAATTAGTAAATTTAACATCATACTAAAGGAGCAAAATATAGAAAATGAATAACAATCAAACCGACAATCGTATTTCAAATAAACTAAAATTATTGCCAATTGAAGGAAGTGTTGCATTTCCTCACATTATATTTCCAATGATAATTCATAAAGATGAACACTTAAAATTAATAAAAGATGCTTTAGATGAAGATAAACACATCGCTGTATTTACAAAAAAGATAAATTTAGAAAAAACAGATGAAGAAAAATTATATTCAATTGGTGTTGTTTGTACAATTTTAAAGTTATTTAGAAATTCCGATGGTTCCAATAGAGTTTTACTTAGAGGCGTCAGAAGAATAAAAATCAACGAATATATCAAAGAGAATGAAAAATATAAAACTGTTAAAATTGGCTTTTTAAATGAAATTTATGGAAACAAATTAAAATCTGAAGCAATTGTTCGTACAATTTCGGATTTATTTCATCAAATAGTATCAATTTCTCCTGTTTTTCCAGATGAAATAGAAGATATTATATTTTCAATTGATGATCCATCTAAATTAGCAGATCTTATTACATCAGCATTAAATATTTCAATATCAGATAAACAAACATTGTTAAACGAATTAGATGTGAATAAAAGATTGTTGAAATTAGTTAAGTACCTAAAAAAAGAATACGATTTAATTAAACTGAATAATAAAATTCATAATAAAGTAAATTCTGAAATAAACAAAAACCAAAGAGAACATTTTCTTCGTCAACAGTTAAAAGCAATTGAAGAAGAATTGGGTGAAAATGAACCATCAAATCCTGATATTGAAATGTTTACAAAAAAGATTAATAAAATGAATCTTTCTGATGAAGCATTTGATACTGCAGAAAAGGAATTACAAAAATTAAATAAGCTACATCCTTCATCGCCAGATTATACGGTAATTACTAATTATCTTGATTGGATTACTGCTTTACCTTGGGGAAAATTTACAAATAAACAAATTGATATTAAAAAAGCAGAAAAAATATTAAATAAAGATCATTATGGACTTACTGATATTAAAGATAGATTTTTAGAATTTCTTTCTGTTCAGAAATTAAAAAAAGATGCAAAAAGCCCAATATTGTGCTTAGTTGGTGCTCCGGGTGTTGGAAAAACATCTTTAGGAGAATCCGTCGCAAAAGCAATGGGTAGGAAATTTATTCGCTTTTCGGTTGGTGGAATGCACGATGAAGCAGAAATTCGCGGACATAGAAAAACATATATTGGTTCGATGCCAGGAAGAATTATTCAATATTTAAAAAGAGTAAATGTTTCAAATCCAATAATTATGATAGATGAAGTTGATAAAATTGGTAAAGATTTTCGTGGAGATCCATCATCAGCATTATTAGAGGTGTTAGATCCTGAACAAAATAACGATTTTAGAGATAATTATTTAGAAGTTGCCTTTGATTTGTCAAAAATTACATTTATAGCTACTGCAAATACAATAGATACAATTCCATCTGCTTTAAATGATCGTATGGAAAAATTATATCTTCCTGGATATATCAATCCTGAAAAAGTTCAAATTGCAAAACGATTTTTAATTCCTCGTCAAATAAAAGCAAATGGTTTAAAAGCACAATATTTAACATTTACACAGAAAGCAATAGATATAATTATTTCTGATTATACAATGGAAGCTGGTGTTAGATCACTTGAAAGAAATATTGCTAAAATATGTAGAAAAGTTGCAAGGGAATTTGCATCTGAAGAAAAAAAATCAAAAACTTCAATCAGTGGAAAAAATATTATTAAATATTTAGGACCAAAAAAAATATTTAGAGAAGATATTCCTCAAAAAGATGAAATTGGAATTGTAACTGGATTAGCATATACCGCTTCTGGTGGTGAAGTATTGCCTGTTGAAGCGACGATTATGCCTGGAAAAGGTGTTTATAAAATGACTGGACATCTTGGTGATGTAATGAAGGAATCCATTTCAACTGCAATTAGTTATTTGAGAGCAAATTCCAAAAAGTATAAGTTTAAAGAGAATTTATTGAAAGAAAATGACATTCATTTACATTTTCCGGCTGCCGCTGTTCCAAAAGACGGTCCTTCTGCTGGAGTTTCTATTGTAACATCAGTTTTTTCTTTATTAAAAAATAAAAAAGTCAGACATAATATTGCGATGACGGGAGAAATATCCTTGCGAGGACGAGTTTTACCAATTGGCGGAGTTCGTGAAAAAGTAACTGCTGCAAAAAGAGCAAAAATTAAGACGGTAATTTTACCAGATTCAAATAGAAATGATTTATCTGAAGTTCCAGAACATGTTAAAAAAGATATAGAATTCATCTTTGTTAAGCAAATTGATGAAGTATTAGAAAACGCAATTTTAGACTAAAAATGGAGAAGAAAATGAAGAAGCAAGTAATCATTATGGGAGCAGCAGGAAGAGATTTTCATAATTTCAATACTTATTTTAGAAATAATAAGGAATATGAGGTTGTTGCATTTACTGCTACACAAATTCCTGACATTGATGGAAGAAAATATCCAGCGGAATTGGCTGGAGAATTATATCCAAACGGAATTAAAATCTATGATGAATCTGAATTAACAAACTTGATTAAAAATAATAAAATTGATGAAGTTGTATTTTCATATAGTGATGTTACTCACGAAAGAGTTATGCATAATGCCTCATTAGTTAATTCATTAGGGCCAGATTTTCGCTTGCTTGGTAATGACAAAACAATGATTAAATCAACAAAACCACTAATTTCAATAGTTGCAAGCAGAACAGGTTGTGGAAAATCACAAACATCAAGAAGAGTTGTAGAAATATTAACAGAAATGGGTAAAAAAGTGGTTAGTGTTAGACATCCAATGCCTTATGGAAATTTAGTTGAACAAAAAGTTCAAAGATTTGCAGAACTTTCTGATTTAGAAAAACATAATTGTACAATTGAAGAAATGGAAGAATATGAACCACATATTAATATTGGAAGTATCATTTATGCTGGAGTTGATTATGAGGCAATTTTACGAGAAGCAGAAAAAGAGGCTGATGTAATAATTTGGGATGGTGGAAATAATGACACTTCATTTTATAAAGCTGATTTAACAATTACAGTTGTTGATCCTCATAGAGCTGGTCATGAAACAAAATATTATCCAGGCGAAACAAACTTAAAAATGGCTGATATTATTGTAATTAATAAAATTGATACAGCAAATTCAGAAGATATCGATAAACTTCGTGATACAATTCGCAAAGAAAATCCAAATGCAGTTGTGGTTGATGGAGCATCACCAATTTCTGTTGAGGATGTTGATGTAATTAGAAATAAAAAAGTATTGATAGTTGAAGACGGTCCTACACTTACACATGGCGAAATGAAATACGGTGCCGGAACAGTTGCGGCGACAAAATATGGTGCAAAAGAAATAATTGATCCACGACCATTCACAGTTGGAAGTATTACAGAAACTTATGAAAAATATCCAGAAATTGGATTACTTTTGCCTGCTATGGGATATGGAAAAAAACAGATGAAAGATTTAGAAAAAACAATTGCAAAAGCTGATTGTGATTCTGTAATAATTGGAACTCCAATTGATTTACGAAGAGTAATTAGTATAAAAAAACCATCAGTTAGAGTTACATATGATTTACAAGAAATTGGTAAACCTACATTAAAGGAATTAATTACAAAAGAGATTAAATAAATGTCTTCTAATAAAATAGTTGTAATTGCTCTGGGGGGAAACGCTATTTCTCCCTCTGGCAATTGTGATATTCACGAAGAATTTTCTAGAACTCGCAAATCAATGAAATCTATTATTGCCTCGTATGTTGCAAATGATTATAAAATAGTTATTACCCACGGAAATGGACCTCAGGTTGGAAACGAATTACAAAGAGTAGAATTGGCAAAAGGAATTGTTCCAGATGTTCCATTGGGTGTTCTTGTGGCAGAAACTCAAGGAAGCATTGGGTATATGATCGAACAGTCATTACAAAATGAATTGGCAAAAAGTAATTATAATTTACAAGTTATCACTGTATTAACTCAAGTATTAATAGATTTTAATGATAAAGACAATCGTAAACCTAAAAAATTTATTGGACAATATTTTTCAAAAGCTGATGCACAAGAATTATCTGAAAAAAACAATTGGGATGTAAAAGAAGCATCTTCGAAAGGTTGGAGAAGAATTGTTCCCTCACCGAAACCAATTGAAATAATTAATCATAAATTGATAAGTAATTTATTAAGAGAAAATGCTATAGTTATTGCATGTGGTGGTGGTGGAATTCCTGTATATATTGATGAAAAAGGAAGATACGAAGGATTTGATGCTGTAATAGACAAAGATTTAGCAAGTGCGGTTTTAGCAAAAAATATTTTAGCAGATGAATTAATTATTTTAACTGCCGTTGATAATGTTTATTTAAATTTTGGAAAAGAAAATCAAAAAATGTTAGAAAAAATAACATTAAGAGAAGCAAAATATTATTACAATAATGGAGAATTTCCAGATGGATCTATGGGACCAAAAATATTGAGTGCAATTAAATTTTTAGAATCTGGTGGAAAAAAAGTAGTAATAACATCAATAGAAAATAGTAAAAATACATTTGAAAAAAATAGTGGTACAATAATAACAAAGGAGTAAATATTATGAAAGAAAATACTTTGACAATAATTAAACCTTACGCTGTTAGTCAAGGTTATACTGGAAAAATAATTGATGAAATTATTAAAAATAATTATGATATTTTAGCTATTAAAAAAGTTCTATTATCTAAAGAAAGAGCCGAAAAATTTTATCAAGTTCATAAAGAAAGATCATTTTATGAGAAGTTAGTTGAATTTATGATAAGTGGACCTTGTTTTGTTTTGGCATTAAATAAAGAAAATGCTATTGAAGATTTTAGAAAATTAATTGGAAATACTGATTCTTCAAAAGCCAAAAAAAATACAATTAGAGGTAAATATGGGCTTAATAACAGAAAAAATGCCGTTCATGGTTCTGATTCTGTTGAAAATTCTGAGAAAGAGATTGCTTTTTTCTTTTCAAATGATGATATTATCAAAGTGTGAATTATTTTAAAAAAAGGAGAAAAAATGCGTAAACTATTCTTATTAAGTTTGGTCATATTGATGATTGTTATTTTTGGTTGTACAAAAATTGATACGGGAAATGTAGGTGACCCTGTAGATATATATATTGACAAGAAACCTGCAAATGTTTCAGAATACAAATGGGCTTTTAAAAATAAACCAATAGAATCAAGATTGGATCCGAGAGATTTTATACCATCAGATTATGCTGAAGCTGTTAGTTTTATTCCAGATGTTCCCGGTAATTATGAAATAATGGTGGTAATGGTAGATGATTTTAACAAAGAGTTTGATAAAAAATTCAAATATAAAATAGTTAAAGCTACAAATTTTTCTGATGAATATACCGAAGAATCACAAGTTGATGAAGCAAAAGATTCCACTCAAATTGAAAAAGAAATTAAAACAGAAAAAGCACAAGTAACAAAAAATGATTGGGAAGAAGTTCCTGCGCTAACAGATAAAGAAAAAAAATCCCCTCGACCAAAAAAAGAAATACAAAAAAGAATAGATAAAGATACAAAATTATATACAATTCAATTTTCGAGTTCACATCATAAAAAATATTCAGAAGGTGCTGTTAATGATCTTTTGAAACTTGGATATGATGCATATCTTGAAAAATTTTATTTAAAAAATGATCCAAAACCTTGGTATAGAGTTCGTGTTGGTACTTTTTCAAGTTTTAATGATGCTAAATCAGTTGAAATGTCATTAAAAAACAAAACAAAACAAAAAGGAATTTGGATAGACAATAAATAGTATTTACTCTTTCACTATCCCCTATTATTTAGACAACAATAAAGATATACTATATAATTCAGTTGAATTTTTGTTCAACTAAGTTATATTGGAAACAAAAAAATGAAAGCAAAAATTATTAATTTATGGACAAGAAAAGGCGGTTATAAAGAATTACTGTTAATTGCCTTTCCATTAATTATTTCCACAGGCATTCATTCTATACAACATTTTATTGATAGACTATTTTTATCTTGGTATTCCGCAGAAGCAATTGCAGCGGCGATGCCAGCAAGTATGTTAAATTTTACATTGATGTGTGCTTTTTTAGGTGTAGCAGGTTATACAAGCACATTTGTATCTCAATATTATGGAGCAGGAGAATATAATAAAATTGGTGCGGTGATTTGGAATGGATTATTTATTTCATTAATTGGTGGAATCGTTTTGTTATTTTTTATTCCATTAGCAGATGAAATATTTACATTTATAGGTCATGAACCAACCGTTATTAAATATGAGATTCAATATTTTAGAATTATGAATTTAGGTGCATTTCCAGCAATTGCAGGCACGGCAATATCTGGTTTTTTTTCTGGAACAAATAATACAATTAAAATAATGTGGGTTAGTATTTGTGCAATGATTATTAATGTTGTTTTAGATTATATGATGATTTTTGGAAATTTTGGATTACCTGAATTAGGTGTTAAAGGAGCTGCAATAGCAACAATAATAGCTCATTTATTCGCTTTTTTGTTATATGTCGTTCTATTAAATAGAAAAAATATAAAAAGAAAATACAATCTACATTTTAAACCAATAATAAATAAAGAATTATTTAAAAGATTTATTAAATTTGGACTTCCTAATGGAATTCATTTCTTTATTGATATTTTAGGCTTTACAATATTTGTTTTAATCATTGGTAGATTGGGCACAATATCACTTGCTGCGACAAATATAGCATTCAATTTAAATAATTTAATTTTTCTTCCAATGATTGGAGTGGGTATTTCTATTACAGTTATTTCAGGAAAATATATCGGATCAAAACAACCTGTTTATGCTGAACGAATCACTTATTCTGGATTAGTTATGTTATTATTCTATGTAGTTCCTATGATTTTAGTATTTTTAATATTTCCAGATAAATTTATAAATTTTTTCTCCAGTCATTCTACTACTGCCGAGTTTGATGAGATTAGTAAAATATTATTTCAATTAATAAAATTTATAGCGATTTATTCAATTTTTGATGTTTTTAATATCACCTTTTCAGCTACTTTAAAAGGTGCAGGCGATACTAAATTTATTATGTATTTTATATTAATATTTTCAATTCTATTTTTAATTGTTCCAACTTTTTTGATAGTTGAATATTATAATTTCAATATATATTATGCTTGGAGTATTTTAACAATTTATGTTTCGCTTCTTGGAATAATATTCTTTTTGAGATTTAAACATGGAAAATGGAAATCAATGAGTGTTATAGAAGATGCAAAAATAAAATTAATAGATTTACATAAAGAAGAATCGTTTGAAAATATGTGATAAATTATTATATATCAAGAACAAAGCACTAATTATACGAAACAATTATTCTTGACAATAAACAATTAATATTATATCTTTCCACCTATGAAAATAAAGAAAACAAATATATCGACAAAAAAAACAGAATTTACTTTTACAGATAATGCTGAAACAATTGGTATAAGTTCGATAATTGATAAAGTTTACACAAAAATATTAATCTATAAATTAAGTGAAAGATTTATTGTTCGCATAAATGTAAAATATTCGTTAAGATTAAAGTGTGATATCTGTTTAGAAGAATATGTGTCTAATCATGATGAGATTTTAAATTTAATCGTAACAACAGAAGATTCTATTGAAAATCAAGATGATATAAGTGAGGAATATTTATTTTTTGATGAAAATGATGAGGAAATAGATTTTACAAAATATATAAAAGAGACAATTTTATTATCAATTCCATTTAAAAAAAAGTGCAAACCGGATTGTAAAGGATTATGTCCTGTTTGTGGAAAAAATAAAAATTATTATGAATGTTCACATAAAATTGTTAATATAGACCCTAGATTTGAAAAATTAAAAGAGATAAGAGAAAAATTAAAATTAGAGGAATAAAATATGGCGAATCCAAAAAGAAGACAATCACACTCAAGAGGAGCAAAAAGAAGAACACATTATAATGTAGAGACTGTTAATACATCTAAATGTCCAAATTGCAGTCAACCCAAATTACCACATCATGCATGTCCAAATTGTGGATATTATGATGGAAAACAAGTTATAAACACAAAATAACTATTAATTAAGTGGTATTTTAAACAATGTTTAATGAAAAAAAAGCTAATATTTCTGCCGTTGGGAAATATGTCCCAGAGAAAATATTAACTAATAAAGATTTAGAAAAATTGGTTGATACCAATGATGAATGGATTTTTACTAGAACTGGTATCAAAGAAAGGCGTATTGCCGACGATAACGAACCTACATCAGTATTAGCAACAAAAGCAATTCAAAATTTATTAGATGAATACAATATTTCTCCAGACGAAATTGATGCTCTTGTTCTTGCGACTATTAGTCCTGATATGTTTTTTCCTTCCACGGCAGCACTTGTATTGGATAATTTAAATATCAAAAATGCATTTGGTTTTGATATTTCTGCTGCATGCAGTGGATTTATTTATGCATTAAAAATAGGCGATAGTTTTATTAAATCTGGTATGGCGAAAAAAGTTCTTGTAGTTGGTGCAGATGAAATGTCAACAATTACAGATTATACAGATAGAAACACTTGTGTATTATTTGGTGACGGTGCTGGTGCTGTTTTATTAGAAGAATCTAAATCAGATTGTGGAATAATTGAGTCAATTTTACATACAGATGGATCTGGAAAGGATTTGTTGAATATTACTGGTGGTGGAAGTTTAAACCCAGCTACTCATGAAACAATTGATAAAAAAATGCATTATATTTATCAAGATGGACGACCTGTATATAAATTTGCAGTAAAATATATGACACAAGTTGCCAAAGATGTTCTTAAAAAACATAATTATTCAAGTGAAGATGTATCATTATTGATTCCACATCAAGCAAATAAAAGAATAATTGAAGCTGTAGGTAAAAGATTAAAAATTGATCCTAAAGATGTATTTGTAAATATTGAAAAGTATGGAAATACAACTGCAGCAACGATTCCAATGGGAATTTATGATGCTGTACAAGAAAAAAGATTAATTAAATATGATTTATTATTGCTAGTCGCATTTGGTGGTGGCTTTACATGGGGCAGTAGTTTAATTAGATGGGGAATTTAAAATGAAAACAGCATTAGTGTTTCCAGGCCAAGCATCTCAAAAAGTTGGAATGGGAAAGGATTTATATCAACATTATGATATTGCTAAAAAAATGTTTAAAATTTCAGAAGATATTTTAGGATTTGATTTAGCTAAAATATGTTTTGATGGTCCTATAAGTAAATTAACTGAAACAAAAATAACTCAACCCGCTCTTTATGTAATTTCATCTATTATTACCAAAATTCTTAAAGATAATGGTATAAAATATGATGCGGTTGCTGGACATAGTTTGGGAGAATATTCTGCTTTATATGCTATTGATGTATTTTCTTTTGAAGATGGATTACAATTAGTTAAAGAAAGAGGAAATAGTATGCAATTGGCTGGGGAAAGGAATCCAGGCACAATGGCTGCAATTATCAAACTTGAAAAGGCGAAAATATTAGAAGCTTGTGAAAAAGGATCAGAATTTGGATTGGTTCAAATTGCAAATATTAATTCAAAAAATCAAATTGCAATTTCTGGGGAAAAAGATGCAGTTCAATCGGCAATGAAATATGCGAAAGAGCTCGGTGCAAAAATTGTTGTTGAATTAGAAGTTAGCGGTGCCTTTCACTCTCCTTTGATGAATTATGCTACAACTGTAATGAAAGAAACAATTAATTCTGTTACCTTTAAAAAACCAACAATTCCAATTTATTCAAATGTTGATGGAAAAATAAACGATTTAATTCCAAATTTAAAAGAAAACTTAATTAAACAAATTGAAAGTCCAGTATTATGGTTGGATACAATTAATAATATGAGAAACGATGGAATTGAAAAATTTATTGAAGTTGGTCCAGGAAAAGTACTTAGAGGATTGATAAAAAGAATTGATTCTAAAAGTAACTTATCAGGAGTTGAAACTACCGAAGATATTGAAAGATTAATAAATGAATAATACTGATTTACAAAATAAAGTTGCAATAATAACAGGTGCGAGTAGAGGAATTGGTTTGGCAATTGCTAAATTATTCCATAAAAACAATGCAAAAATTGTTATTACAGATATTGATGAAAATACACTTGAAATTGTTAAAAAAAATTTTAACGATGATAAAAATGTATTGTCAATCGTCTCTGATGTTTCCGATATTGATTCTGTGAAAAATATGATTGACACAACTGTTAATGAATTTGGAAAAATAGACATTTTAGTCAATTGTGCAGGAATTACAAGAGATAATCTTATTATCAGAATGAAAGAAGAAGATTGGGACAGTGTAATTGATACAAATTTAAAAAGTGTTTTTTTAACCTCAAAAATTGCTGGCAGATATATGATGAAGGCAAAATCTGGAAATATCATTAATATTACATCTGTTGTTGGAATTACAGGCAATGCTGGTCAAACAAATTATTCAGCATCAAAGGCTGGTGTAATTGGAATAACAAAATCATTGGCTAAAGAATTTGCAAGTAAAAATATTAGAGTAAATGCAATTGCACCTGGATTTATTGATACAGCAATGACTAAGAATCTAAAAGAATCAGCAAAAGAACAATTAATAAATGCTATCTTATTAAAAAGATTGGGAACTACAGAGGATATTGCAAAATCTGCTTTATTTTTGGCTTCTTCCCTATCGAATTATATTACAGGCCAAACTTTGGTTGTAGATGGCGGAATGATAGTGTAAAATAATATAAAAATATATTTAATAACAAAAAAGGGAGTCGAAAATGGCAAAAGTAACATTTGAACAATTAAAAGAATTAGTAGTTGACAAATTAGATGTTGATGAAAGTAAAGTAAATGTAGAAGCATCGTTTATTGATGATTTGGGTGCAGATTCATTAGACACTGTAGAATTAATTATGTCTTTAGAAGACGAATTTGATATTACAATCGAAGATGAAGACGCTGAAAAATTAAAAACTGTTGGAGATGCTTTAAATTATTTAGAAAAAAACGCATAATAATTTGATATGAAAAAAAGAGTTGTTATTACAGGGATGGGAGTAACTTCTCCCGTCGGAACTGGTGTAGAAAAGTTTTGGAACAATATTCAAAATGGATATAATGGAATCGGTCCTATTACACAATTTGACACTACGGACTATGCAGTTCATTTTGGTGGAGAAGTAACCGATATAAATCTTGATGATTATTTTTCAAAAAAAGAAAAAAGAAAATTAGATAGATTTGTCCAATTTGCAATAATAGCATCTGATGAAGCTATTAAAAATGCAAATTTCGATTTTGAAAAAGTGGATAGAAATAGAATAGGTGTGATTATTGCCTCTGGAATTGGTGGACTTCATACTCTCGAAAGTGAACGAATGGTTTTGCATAATAAAGGACCAAAAAGAGTTTCACCATTTTTTATTCCAAAATTAATTTCTGATATTGCCGCAGGACATGTATCGATAAAATATGGATTAAAAGGTGTGAATTATTCTGTTGCTTCTGCTTGCGCTTCATCTAATCACTCAATTGCTATGGCTTTGAGACACATTAGATATGGCGATGCAGATGTAATTGTAGCTGGTGGTGCTGAAGCAACTGTTTCACCATTGGGAGTATCTGGTTTTATACAATTAAAGGCACTTAGCACAAGAAACGATGATTTTCAAACTGCTTCTCGTCCTTTTGATAAATTGCGTGATGGATTTGTTATTGCTGAAGGTTCGGGAATAATCGTACTTGAAGAATATGAACATGCTATCAAGCGAAATGCAAAAATTTATGGTGAAATTGTAGGTGCAGGAATGACTGCCGATGCTTTTCATATTACAGCACCTTCTGATGATGGTGATGGAGCAATTAGATCAATGGGAATGGCTTTGGAAGATGGAAATATGAAACCAGAGGATATATCTTATATAAATGCTCATGGTACTTCTACCCCATTCAATGATAAAATTGAAACCAAAGCTATTAAAGCTGTATTTGGAGAAAATGCAAAAAATATTTCTATTAGTTCCACAAAATCGATGACAGGACACTTACTTGGGGCTACGGGTGCAGTTGAAGCAATTGCTTGTATTAAAGCGATAGAAAACAATGTAATTCCTCCTACAATTAATTTAAATAATCCAGATCCTGAATGTGATTTGAACTATACTCCAAATGTAAAAGTTGAAAAAACCGTAAATAGTGCATTGTCGAATACTTTTGGTTTTGGTGGACATAATTCTACACTTGTATTTAAAAAATTTAAATAATTATTTATTTTAATTATATACAATTTGTAGTTTTTTTATTGATTTTTTGGTGATGAAAAATGTTTGGTAACTCTATAAAATATTTTAAAAATCTTTACAAATTTGTTGTATATCGCAAATCAAAACGATTATTGCGAAAGATTTATGATATTTATGCCTATCGTTTCCACAGTCCAGAATTAGTTTATCAAGCATTTCTTCACACTTCTGGAATTAACTCACCAAAGGATAGAAATTCCAGCTATGAAAGATTAGAATTTTTAGGCGATGCAGTTTTAGAATTATCTGTAACTGAATATTTATTTAATAATTATCCGAATCTTCCAGAAGGCGATTTGACAAAAATGCGGTCAAAATTAGTAAATAAAATTACATTATCAAAGATTTCAAAAGAACTTGGATTTAATCGACTTATAAAAATTAGTGAAGGTGCCGAGAAAGATAATATTAGGAATTTAAATTCCATTTTAAGTGATATTTATGAATCTTATATTGGAGCTTTATATTTAGATGCTAATTTTAAAGAAGCAAATAAATTTATATTTAAAACACTACTTTCTAAACACGAATTACTAATTCCTTCGCCTGAAATCCAAAATTATAAAGGCAATTTACTTGAATATTGCCACAGTAAAAACATTGTAAACCCAGAATTTATTGTTACTAATGCTGATGGACCTGCACACGGCTTAATTTATGAAGTTAGCATATATATTGATGATGAATTCTATAGTTCTGGTGTAGCAAAAACTAAAAAATATGCAGAACAAATTGCATCAAAAAAAGCATTGGAAATATTAACTTAAAAAAATAGTTCTAATTAAATTTGTTTAAATTGAAATTAAATCGATTAAACTTTTAGTACGATTTTGAATTTCCGTGTCTGTAACTCTTTCAAGTCTATGAATTGAAAAAGATTCTACTAAAAAAGATGCCATAATTGTTCCATTAACCATCGCCATTTTATAATCTGTAAAAGTCAAATTCTTTTTATTTAACGAATCTAAATATGCTACAAATCCACCAGCAAAACTATCGCCCGCTCCTGTTGGATCTATAACTTCATCTATAGGATATGATGGCAAAATAAACATTTTATCGTTATGATATAATATCGCTCCGTTTTTACCTTTTTTTATTATAAGTATTTTTGGATTTAATGTATTTAACATTTTATTTGCAGATTTATACACATCTGAATTGCCCATTAATTGCCTAACTTCATCTTCGTTGATAATTATAACATCAGATTTATTTATCACTTCAATTAATTTTTCTCGACTAAGTTCTATCCATAAATTCATTGTGTCAAGTATTACAAGTGGTTTATTATTCATCTGTTCTAATACATCTAACTGTAATTCTGGATGAATATTTCCTAAAAATATTATATCACTATTTTTGTATAAATCGGGTAATTTTGGTTGAAACTTTTCAAAAACATTCAATTCTGTGAATATTGTGTCTCTTTCGTTCATATTTTGTTTATATCTTCCACCCCATCTGAATGTCTTCCCTTCAACTATTTCTAATCCATCTATATTAATTTTTTTTGATTTAAATAATTCAAGTCCTAACTTTGGAAAATCACTGCCAACAATCCCAACTAAATTTATATCTGAAAAACGACATCCTGCAATACTGAAATATGTTGCAGAACCACCAATCGCATCAACCATCTTTCCAAATGGTGTCTCTACACTATCTAATGCTACAGAACCGACAACAACAACTGACATTTATTCTCCTTTTTGATATTCTTTCAATTACTGTTTAAAATAATATTTATATATATAAATTGCTAATAATTTTATAATTTTTTACCACAA
>JAOZRH010000010.1:0-7213 GCA_029931905.1 Fidelibacterota bacterium | reverse complement strand
TAAAATAATATTTATATATATAAATTGCTAATAATTTTATAATTTTTTACCACAAAGAACACAAAGAA
Source organism: Fidelibacterota bacterium (assembly GCA_029931905.1). Lineage (GTDB taxonomy): Bacteria > Fidelibacterota > Fidelibacteria > Fidelibacterales > Fidelibacteraceae > TCS52. The sequence continues at coordinate 7,145 of JAOZRH010000010.1, read as the reverse complement.
ACCACAAAGCACACAAGATTGTTATTTGTTTAATATTTCACTTTTTAACCACCGAGAACACCGAAGGAATTTATATATTTTTTCTATTCTTTATATAACTTTTATAATTAATAATTTATTTCGTGGCAATGATTTTTACCACAAAGAACACAAAGAAACCACAAAGCACACAAGATTATTATTTGTTTTACATTTCACTTTTTAACCACCGAGAACACCGAGTAACACCGAAAGAATTTATATATTTCTTCTATTTTTTATATAACTTTTATAATTAATAATTTATTTCGTGGCAATGATTTTTACCACCAAATTTAATAAAACTATTCTTTTCAAAACAATCTTTCATAATCTTTTTCCCAATTTGGGAATTTTTTATCAAATTGTTTTTTGATTTCTTTTATAACTTCTTTGCGAGTTTGTATTTTTAAAATTTTATTTGCAAATATTTTAGATTCTTCATAAGAAATATTTCTAATTACAGTTCTAATTGGACCTAAAAATATTGGACTAACACTTAAAGTGTCAATTCCTAAACCGACTAATAACATTGTGGAAATTGGATCACTTGCCATTTCACCGCAGACAGTTGCTTTAATATTATTTGCTTTTGCACTTTTAATAATCCATCTGATTGCACCAATAACGGCAGGATCATAATGACAAAATAATTTATTTATCTTATCATTTCCACGATCTACAGCTAATATATATTGAGTAAGATCGTTTGTTCCAATAGAAAAATAATCAACTTCCTTACCAATTCGTTTAGACAAAAATGCTATTGAAGGGGTTTCTACCAAAATCCCAACTTTAATATTTTCATCAAATGGTTTTCCTTCTTTAGTCAGAATATCTTTTGCTTTTTGAATATATTCTTTTGAAAGTATAATTTCTTCAATTGTTGAAATCATTGGAATCATTATTTTAACTTTCCCATAATGTGACGCCCTTAAAATTGCCTTTATTTGAGTAATAAAAATCTCTGGTTTATCCAGACAGATACGAATACCTCGATATCCCATAAATGGATTTCTTTCTTTTAAAATTTCTTTACCAAGTTTTGAATACATCTTATCGCCACCAACATCAATAGTTCTGATAGCTATTTTTTCATTTGGCAATTGCTTAACAATATGTGAATATTCGTGAAACAACTCATTTTCTGTTGGAACTTCGTTTTTCATTAAATATAAATATTCGGTACGATATAGACCAATTCCTTCGCCACCATATTTTTTCACCATATCCATCTCAACTGGCAAACTAATATTCGCTGCCAATCGAACTTTTCTACCATCTGTTGTAACTGTTGGATCATTTCTATGATTAATGAAAATATTTTCTATCTCTAAATGTTTTTTATGTTCCTTTTTAAACTTCTCAATTTGCTCTTTTGGGGGATTTCTAAGCAATACACCTTTATTTGCATTTAAAGCTACAATTTCGCCAGTTTTGACGATATTTGTTATATTTTTTATACCTAACACCATCGGAATATCAAGAGTTCTTGCCAAAATTGAAATATGTGAGGTTAATCCACCCTCTTCGGCAACAAATCCAACAATATTTTCAGATGAATGAATAATAATATCATTAGGAGTTAAATATTTTGCAAAATATATTTTTGATTCATCTGAACTCATTTCGTTTAGATTGTTTTCATCAAAAGAAATCAATTTTAGAAGCATTTGGTTCTTTACTTCTCGAATATCCGAAACTCTTTCTCTAAAAAATTCCGACTGACTACTCTCTAATAACTCTATATATTCGCTGATAATTAATTTGTAAACATATTCGACATTCAATAAATTTTCGGATACAGTTTCAATAATTTGTTTTTCAACTTCAACATCATTTAAAATTTCAATTTGAGATTCAATTAAATCAGAATATTCTTTACCATATTTTTGAGATATTTTTCTTTGAATATCTCTTAATTCTCTATTTACGCACTCTTTTGCATCAATGAATCTCGTAATTTCTTTATCTATATTTTTTTTGTTAATTTTTTTGCTTGGAATTTCTAAATCATTAGCTGAAAATTTGATATTTGCTCTACCAATTGCTATTCCGGGTGATGATGCAATCCCATGAAATTTTTGTTTATTGTCCGATTCCGTTTGTTTGTCTGTTTTATTTTCTAACATATTATTACTTTTAGTATTATTATTGTTTTAATCGGTCACATCCATTCCAAAATGGTTATTTGCTAATTCTACTATCTTATCTGCTGCCTGTTGTTCATCTTCTCCAATTGTTTGTACAATTAATTTACTACCATGTTCAGCAGCTAAAACTAAAACACCAAGAATTGATTTTGCATTAATTTTTCTATCTTCTTGTAAAAGAAATACATCTGCTTCAAATTGTGATGCTAATGTTACTAATGCGGTTGCTGGTCTTGCATGTAATCCTTGATGATTTAATATTTCAAATTCTTTTTTTACCATATAACCTTCTCTCTTATTAATTATTTTTTTCTGTTAAATATAAATTCTGAAAATTTTTCCAATACATTAGCTACCTTTAATGGTAATTTATCTAATAATTCGTCTAAATTTCCCTTTTCTTTCAAAATAAATTTTTCAATTGTGCTTATTACATCAATTTCGGTTAATAAATTTCTAAAATTAACAATATCACTTGGAGTAATCTCATTTTTATTTAAAAAATTATCTAATCTTGAAATTTGTTCTTGATTTGCCATTTTATAAGCAATTATTATTGGAAATGTTTTTTTACCTTCGACCAAATCGCTTCCAAGTGATTTTCCCATTTTTTCAGAACTTGTTGTTATCTCCAACAAATCATCTTGTATTTGGAATATTTTCCCCAATATCAACATATATTCTTTAATTACATCTTGATCTTCCTTTGAAGCACCGCCAATAATTGCACCAATAACAGCAGAAGCAACAAGTAAATATCCTGTTTTTTTTTCTACCATCATCAAATAATCGTCTGCACTAACTTTTTCTCTATTGGCAAATTCCATGTCATAACTCTGCCCTTCACAAACTTGTAAAACACATTCCAACAATACCTTTGATATTTGATAATATACATTTGGATTGTAAAATAATAATTCTTTTAAAGCAACTGTATAAATTCCATCACCGGACAGAATTCCTATATTTTTATTCCACTTTTTATGAACAGTTAATTGTCCATGCCTTTTCAAATCGTTATCCATAATATCATCATGAACTAATGAAAAATTATGTATCATTTCAATTGAAACACCTGCGGAAAATAATTCATTTTTATCAATTCCGTAACTTTCACCAACAAAGGTTAAAATGGCTGGTCGTAGGCGTTTAGCCGTTCCACTTAAAGCATATTTTATTGGTTCATAAAATTCTTTTGGCTCTTTTGGAATATGATATTTTGATAAATTATCCTCAAACCATTTTCTAAATTCTAAATATTTTTCTATATAATTATTCATCGTTTTTTTTTAATATATTCCCTAATTTATTAATATTTTTTGCACCAGTTAAATACATAATTCCCTTTAATGTTTTTTGCCATTTTCTCAATTCATTTTCTAAATAATCTACACCATTATTAAAATAAGTTTGATAAATAAACCTAGCTGAACTTGTGATTTTTGCTCCAAGTGCAAGTGCTTTTGTCATTGTTTCCGGATCATCAATTCCACCACTTACGATAGGAAAAACATCTTTAAATGAAGTTAAATTGATAAGTGATTCAGAAGTAGAAATTCCCCATTCAAGAAACGATGGATTTACCTTATTATCTTCAGAAGCTAAAATATTTTCTACTTTTGCCCACGAAGAACCTCCAGCACCAGCAACATCAATAAATTTAAATCCTAAAATAGTCAATTTTTCGATATCTTTTTTAGAAAACCCATTTCCAACTTCTTTAGCAATAATTGGAATTTCTATTTTATCAATTAATTCCATAAGCTCATATTCTAAATTACTAAAATCAGTATTTCCATCTTTTTGAATATATTCCTGTAATTTATTGAAATGAACCATTAATCCGTCTAATTCTAAATCAGAAATTATTGAAAGTAAATTATTTTTCCATTCACCTGAAGCAATTTGTCCAATACCGATATTTGCTAATATTGGTACAGACGGTGCATTTTTTCTGGCTATTTCATAAGAATTTGATATTTTACCTGATTTCAACATCGGTCTAAAAGATCCCAATGCAAAGGCGATTTTCAGATTTTCTGCAATTTTTGACAAATCATTGTTTAATTGATATGCTTCCTTTACTCCACCAGAAATACTACCAATCATAAAAGGAAACGATAATCTTTTACCCAAAAAATTTGTTTCGGTATTCACATCTTGTAAAGAATTATTATTTACAGTAAATGGCAAAAACCTGTACTTCTCAAAGCCAGTTGATGTCTTCGAGAAAACAGGATTATGCTTTTGAAATACTTCAAGATGATTTATTTTTCTATCTTCTATACCCATTTATTCCTGTCGTTAAACTCAAATCATTTATTTACTAACTCGTAAAATTATAAATTAAGATTATACAAAATTGTTACTTTGAATCTTATTTTAATTCGCCAAATTCCTTTAACTTATTCATTACAGTATTTTTGATTGTTTCTAAATTTTCAGGTGAATTTGCTTCAAATCTTAAAACAATTACAGGTTGAGTATTTGATGCTCTAACAAGTCCCCATCCATCAGCAAATTTAATTCTTACACCATCTATTGTAATACAATCATAATTGGTTGAAAAATAATCAAATGCACTTTCTGCAATTTTAAATTTTTCTTCATCAGATACTGCATGTAATCTTATTTCTGGTGTTGAATAAAATTTTGGCAATTCATCTAAATATTCGCTCATTTTTTTATCTGAATTAGATAACATTTGAGCTAATCTTGCAGAAACATAAATAGCATCATCATAGCCATAATAATCATCGGCAAAGAATATATGCCCACTCATTTCTCCACCAAATGGGCTATTTGTTTCTTTCATTTTTTGTTTAAGAATACTATGACCTGTTTTCCACATTACAGCCTTTCCACCTAAGTCATTAATTCTATTTTCTAATACCTGACTACATTTTACATCAAAAATAATCGGTTCATTATTTCCTTTAATGATTTCAGGAAGAAACATTGCAATTAATTGATCAGCTTGTATTGTTCTACCCTTTTCATCAATAACACCAACTCTATCAGCATCACCATCATAAGCAATACCAAGATCATATTTTCCCGTTTTCATTTTTTCGATTAGGAATCTCATATTTTCTTCTACTGTTGGATCAGGATGATGATTTGGGAAATTTCCATCTAATTCGCTAAACAATTCAGTTACTTCACAACCAATTTTTTTGAAAACTTCAGGAGCAGCCAAACCGCCACATGCATTTCCAGAATCTAGAACAACTTTTAATGGTCTTTTTATTTTAATTTTTTCAACAATTTCTTCAATATATTCTTTTTTAATTCCATCATCTGTTGAAAACTTACCATTACCTTCTTCAAAATCATTATTTAAAATTAAGTTTTTTATGTCTTGAATTTGATCTGCAAAAAACGCCTGTTTATCATAAGATAATTTAAAACCATTGAATTCTGGTGGATTATGACTTCCTGTAATTTGAACAGCAGCATCTACATCTCTTTTATACATACTGAAATAATTTAATGGTGTAGGAAGAATTCCAATATCAATAACATCAATTCCTGTTGATAATGCTCCTTTTGTAAATAATTCCTTTAGTTTTGGTGTTGTTACTCGAATATCTCCACTTATTGTAAGATTTCTTGCGTTATTTCTTTTTAACCAAGTTCCAAATCCTTTACCAAGATTTATTACTACATCATCAGTAAAATCATCTTTTACAATTCCTCTAATATCGTATTCTCTAAAGATAAATTCATTCATTTTTTCTTCCTTTTTTAAATTTTCAAATAAATTATATTTGAATTAATATATATAAAAAATTTCATTTTAACAAGCACGAAAAAGCTAAATTTAATTTTGAGATGTTGCGGTAATTTTATGTATTACAATTGTGAATAAAATATATAATATTTATTATCATTTTTTGAAAATATTCCTTAAATTATTCGTATGAAAAATAAAAGAAAAATTACAAAACCATATTGGTTAAAAACAAAAGTGTCTGGTGGTAAAAATTATATTTCAGTTAAGAATATTGTAAAAAAATATAATTTACATACGGTTTGTCAAGAGGCATTTTGTCCGAATTTACCTGAATGCTGGTCAAATAATACAGCCACTTTTATGATACTTGGTGATATTTGTACTCGTAATTGTAAATTTTGCGATGTAAAAAATGCTATTCCACTAAAACCAGATAATGACGAACCAAATAGAGTCGCCGACGCAGTTAAATTAATGAAATTGAAATATGTTGTATTAACTTCACCAACTCGTGATGATTTAATTGACGGTGGAGCTAAAATTTGGGCTAAAACTATTGAAACAATAAAATCTGTAAATAAAAATTGCAAAGTTGAAATATTAATACCAGATTTTAAAGGAAATATCAATGATTTAAAAATTGTAATAAATGCAAAACCGGATATTCTTGGACACAATTTGGAAACTGCGGAATTGTTATATCCAACTGTTCGTCAACAAGCAAATTATAAACAATCGTTAAATTTGTTGAAATCTGCAAAAGAACTTGGCTCTATTACAAAAACAGGAATTATGCTTGGACTTGGTGAAACAGAAAAAGATGTTATTTCAATTATGAATGATGCTTATAAAGTTGGAGTTTCTTTTTTTACACTTGGACAATATTTACAACCTTCAAAGGAAAATATTGAAGTAAAGGCATATATTACACCTGAAAAATTTGAATATTACAAAAATGTTGGAATGAAAATTGGTTTTAAACATGTAGAATCTGGACCATTGGTTAGATCTTCTTATCATGCAGATCAATACTCTAATGTTTGAAATTGGGTGTTTGGTGTTAGGAATATTTGCCACCGAATTCGTTGAAAAATTAGAAATTGTAAATCAACCAATTTGAATTGCCACGAGTTTTAACTCGTGGATGAAATGATTAATAAAAAAATGGACTTTAGTCCAAAATAATAATCCATTCGGCTAAAGCCGTATAGTTTTTTGAGTTTTTTTAATCCACTATC
>JAOZRH010000097.1 GCA_029931905.1 Fidelibacterota bacterium | reverse complement strand
TTTTATAAAAATTTTACAAAAAAAGAATTACATGATTATGAAATGACAATTATTGAATGTTTAAAAACTTACAAAAAATTAATAAAAGAACACAAACCTGAAGTTGCTCGAATCATTTTACCTACTGGCATAATGACAGAAATAATAGTTTTAGAATATCTTCCTGGTTGGGAATGGATTTGGAATCAGAGATGTTCTAATTATGCAGATGAAATGATGAGATTTATGATGAATCTACAATTAGATAAATTAAAAGAGGATATTAAATATGTTCGAAAAAGCTAAAGAATTTTCCATTAAACATGCTTTTTCTTCTGCTGTAGCGTTCCTAGTATCCTTAGCAACTGTTGTTACATTTCTATACTACATTGATGATCGTTGGGCTAAAGCTAAAGATCTAGCTTATGTAGAAATGCGTTTAGATCAAAAAATATTATCTGATAGGTTATATGATTTACAACAAAGACTTTGGATGTTAGAAGATAGATATGGTGAAGAAAAAGAAATGCCTGAAGAAGTCAGAACTGAATACAGAAAGTTGAAACAAGAATATGAATCAATTAAAAGACAACTTGAAAGAAGTTACAGAAAAGTTGAGAAGTGACAAATGGTTAGTCGCAAGTTATAGGTCTGGAACCATTTGTCTTCAACATCAATGTATTAATATTTATATCAATATTGACATACATGATAATAATAGTTCACAAGAAAATCGTCATATGGTTGCTCATCAACTTTGTCGACTTTTGAACGGCGAAGTTCAATATGTTAACTTTGGAATAATTGAAATTAACCCAGAAGGTACCACAAATTTAGCTATTCTTTCAAATGGAATCAGTTTCTCTATATCTGGACCGTATTTTGAAAAAGAACGTGGTTCTGGAAATTGGTTAACAGATTATAGTGAAAGTAGCAAATTACTTCGAAATTGTTTGTTTAACTATATTTGTAATTTGTTTTGATATTTAATCTTTTTATAAAGAAATAAAGAATACATCTCCGGGTGACTTCATCCTTCCCAGGATCTTCCCTCTTTTCCCAGTGTCAACCCGGAGATTTTTTTTGGAGGTAATATGAGTCAGAATGTTTTTAGTTTTTCAAATTCAGAAATTAAAGAAATAAAAGAATTAATAGATCGATTAAAATCTGATAAAAATTATCAAAATAATGTATTAAAAATGTTAAACACTGTTTTAGGTATTAAAGTTAATTTTAATCTTTTAATTAAATTTCTTCAAAATCATATTCAAAAAGAGAGGTTAAGAAAAGTATGAAATTAAATGAGGAAAATCTTATTGAAATTGTGTTGATAATACTATTATTATTTATAATTTGTTTTGCTTGTGGTATTGCTTATGAAAGACAAACTTGGATCAAGACTTCAAAAACAAACGCATTTAAAGAAGTAAATCATGTATTTTATCAAGTTGAACCCATTTTCTGTGGAAAGATTGGAGAATCTTGTAAATGATTACAAGTATTAATCTTTCTGCAATTCCTTTTATTTCTCAAACTGATAGTACTCGATTACAAATGAGTTCGAAGCAGGTACAACAATCATTAACTAGTTTGAATTGTGAAATTCCTTACGTTGTTTCGAACGAATATTTTCATATTACAAAAAATTCTCATTTAGGAATTTTATTAGCTAAAGATGATGGTGAAATTATTTTTAAAGATGAAAATATTATTATTTTAAGATACTTTAATATTGATGAAATTAAATCATATCAAATACCACCATTAAAAAAATGTACAGGTATTTATGCTTCTCATTTAAGGTTTTGTTTAGAAGAGGGAACAAAATTTAAAAAAAATGACATTATATATGAATATGATAATTTTATAAATGGTATACCAACATTTGGATATAATGTACAAACAGCATACATGTCTTTATTTGGATACAATCACGAAGATGGAATCGTCGTTAGTGAATCTTTTGCTAATAAATCACAAGCTCAATTTATTGATAAAGTATATGTTCCTATTTATGAATATACAATTTTACAAAAATATTATGTAGATTTAGAAAATTCATTTGAGTACTTTCCAAGTGTTGGACAAAAAATAAAAAAAGATATAATATGTTGTCATTTTGTACCTAAAAATATGAAAGGTCTAAATGTAGAAAATCCGATAGATATTAGAAATAAAGTACTAAGTTTAATGAAAAATATGAATCTATCTGATTTAATTAACATGAATACATTTGGATCTTCTGGTTTGATAATTAATAAAATTAAAAGCCAAATTGATAACGGCGTAATTTCTGGATTTAGAATACATCGCTTAAAAAGAGATGTAAAATTATTGGATGTTCAATTACAAAAAGTTCTTGATCACTTATGTACAACATATGGGGAATATGTTATAGATATTTATACAAAACTAATGTTGGATTTTAATGAAGATTTTGTTCGAAAAATCTTAAAACAATATTATGTTTACACAGATCGTGATCGAGAAAGAGGACCTATTAATTTAAAAGATATTGTTTATCTATTAGAATTTGAAGTTTCTAAAATTGATTCATCACATCTTGGTGATAAATTTGCCAACCGTTACGCTGGCAAGGGTGTTGTATCTCTAATCTTACCTGATGAACTTCGACCTTTAACTGTTCAAAATAATATTCCTATTGATTATATCACAAACACATTTGCTGTTTATTCAAGAATGAATTTAGGTCAATTAAATGAGGTTTCGATAGGTAAAAATGTTCAATATTGTAGTGATGCTATTAAAGAATCTCCAGAAAAAACTAAAGAGATAATAAAATGGTTAAATGAAACTATTATTAAAAATTTAAATACTCCAAAATATTATAATGAAATTCAAGAACTAATAAAACAATTTAAAGATCCAAATTTTCTTCAATCTTTTATTGAGAATGTTCAAAAATATAATTTATATATTGAAGGTCCAACTTTTTCAGAAATTAATATGAGAAAAATAATTAAGAATGGTGTTAGTCCCCAAGAAGATCTATTAATTAAGAAAGAACTAATAGAATTTATGGAGGATAAACTTCAAATTATTTTACCATATAAGAAAAAAGATTGTGTAGTTAAAGATGTTTTTGTTGGTCCAATGTATTTACAAAAACTTTATAAATTAGCTTCTAAAATTATAACGGCAAGAGATTTGGGTGGTTTAAAAGCTATTTCTCAACAACCACTACGTGGTAGAGCCATGTCTGGTGGCTCAAAACTCGGTTTTAAAATAAAGCTGAGTATAAATTTTCTTAATTCAGGGAACATCTAGAACAGACAATCCTGAGCGAAGCCTAGAAATAGGAACGTGCAACGACTATCCTTTATGGGAGTACACTCAAGTGAGTGGAAATAGAAAATGTTCTTTTTTAAAAAAAGTGTAGATAATGAAAAATCTTAGAAAAACATGTAAAAATAAAAAGAACAAAGATATAGTCTATTCTGTATGGAAACATACAGTGATACTGTAACGAAGTATCAATAATATAAAGCAAATGGAAATAGAAGCAATCTTGGCTGGAGGAGCTGAGAAGACATTGAAAGAATTATTTACAGTTAAATCAGATTGGAATGCTGGTAAAAAAGATTTAATTAAACAGGTCATTAAAACTGGTGAATATCATTTTCCAGATGATGTTCAAATATCAAGTCGAACTAAAGATGTTGTGATGACAATTATTGATTTTTTGAAAGGTTAAAATATGCTGCAGGGAATTTCTCTGCAGCATTTATATTTTCATGAAGGAGAAATATATGCTTATTGTCTCAATTGGACTCGGAATATTCACATTAATATTTTGCATCATTGTAATACCATTAGGTGTATATCTACCAAAAAAATATGCCAAATTAGAGAAGAATCTAAAAACATTGGAAACAGATTTATACTCTTCAGTTGAAGCAAACAATATTATTGAAAGTATACTAAATGTGCGTATTGCTTTCTTAATATTTACCTTTTGTCTTTTGACATTCTGTTTTTCAGTTTGGGTCACATATATAGATTTTTCAAATATTGATAAATATGAAAAATATCGAAAAACAATCTATGAATTTCATCAAAATAATAGTATAACTAAAACTGTCAAAGAATGTACTCGTATGCGTTTTGATGTTGATCCATGTCAAATTCTTTCATCCGAAACTAAAACTGTTCAAGAAATCTTTGGAGGAGAAAGTGAATCTAATAAATCGAATTAATTTCGATTACGGTGAAGATAGTTTTGAAAATTTTCGTAGAAGACAATATGATTTAATTCCAAATTTCATTGAATTATGTATAGATTTTATATCAAAGCAAAATAACAATTATCTGAATATTAAAGGTCTAGATTTCGATGAGAAAATTTGTTACAAAGATTTATATTACTCTGAATTAAATACTCTAATGTGTAGTATAGAAGATTTAGATGATGAAGATAAAGAAAAATTATTTTTCAAATGTTATATTCCAAAATTAATTCATGATAATTATTTTTATCTTAACGGCAATTTCTACGTCCCTACAGTCTATCTTTTAGATAAACCAATTGTTGTTAAAAAGAAATCAATACTAATTTCAACGTTATTCAATTCATTAACGTTTAATTTTGAAAGAAATGTTGTAACCTTTACTGGTGTCAATATCCCTATTCACCTTTTTGTCTTACTTCTAGTTTATCATGATGAAAGTATTGGTAATGATTTCATTAATTTTTTCAATTTTGTTAAAAACAATATAAATAAAAAATTCAAACTAAAAGAAGAATCTGAAGAAAATATAATAACTTATTTCAGTAAGAATTTAAATTGTGACACAAATACTAATTCGATTATAAAAAGATTTGACAACCTAATGTTTGATGAATATACTCAATTCTTATATAATCAATGTTATCAAATGAACGAAATTAATTTAATTACAGTTGTAAGAAAAATGATTGATATAACACTAAATAATCAAAATATATCGTTTGTTGATTTAAAACATAAAAGATTAGTTTTTATTGAATTATTACTTCAACCTATCTTAAAAAAAGTAGCAATTATAGCAGGGCAAACCGCTAGAGGATTTAAGGTTGATCAATTAAAAATGAATTTATTTGATATTATTAAAAATTTCAACACATTCTTAAAATCTAATTATTTATATGATACAGGAAATTTATATTCATGTTTATTACAACATAAAGTAAGTATGTTAAATCCAGCATCTGAAAGAGGTCCAAGAGAAATAAGCAGCATTCATGAAAGTCACTTTAGCAAAATATGTCCTGTAACTGTAAGTAGTCAAGAACCAGGTAAAACTGTGAGTATAGTTCCTGGAACAAAGGTTGATCTAATTGGACAAATATTGTGATGTTCAAAGAAATCGAAAAAAATGATAAATTTATTAATGATAACTTTTGTCATACAGGTTTAGATTTGTTAATAGTTTCAAATACATTTGGACAAAAATATTCTGATTATAGTCGAAGTTATTGTGTTCACTTTAAAAACAAATATGTTTTTGAAATTAGATTTGAATATTTTAATCAGAAATTAGAAAACATATATCTCTTTTATACTTCTAAAGAAAAAAATGAAATTCACTTTACCAAATTTAAAAAATTTGAAAGTTTAGATCAATTAGACGAATACATTGAAAAAAAATATACTGATGTTTTTAAAGGATATAAAAAACAATTGATTGAAATGTTATGATTGTCAAACACTTTTTAGAACGGCGAAAATCTTTTGAGTTCGCCGTTCTAAATATAAAAAACATCTACTGGAGGAGATATGAACAACTACACGTTGGAGAAACTCAAAAAATATTTTCAGATTCCTGAAGCTTTGCAACAGTGTGTTTCGTTTGATTTAGTTAATCGAGAGGCAAAATTTCGTAAACATCTTAATTCAAATCAAGAGTTTGAAAAAAAATTTTCTCAAGACAATGTCATATGGGAATATATTCAAATGTCAGCAACAAAATTTCTCAAAGATAATCATGAAAAGATTATAAATTATGCGGTCAGGTTAGCTAAAGAAGATTTACAAAAAATCAAAAAAATATCATAAATTTAAAAAATTATTCAAAAGAACCCAAAAGAGGAAAAAATGTCTAATATCAAGAAAAGAATACAAGAACTAGAGATTCTTGTAGAATATCATAATTACAAATATTGGGTAGAAAATAATCCAGAAATATCTGATCCTGAATATGATTTATTAGAACAAGAATTAAAAGAACTTGATCCTAATAATAAACTATTTCAAAAAATTTATGACATTAAAATTAATTACAATAGACGAAACAAACTTGGTAAAATCAAAAGAGAAAATCCAATGTTGAGTCTTGATAAAGTTTACTCAATCGAAGATTTATTTAATTGGTGTGAAAAAGTATCTAGATCTCAAAACGAAACATTTTTAATGCAACCAAAATTAGATGGTGTTTCGGGAGATTATTCAAATGGTATTTTATCAACTAGAGGTGATGGTTATGTTGGTGAAAATATAACCGATAAATTACCTTTAATTAGGTATTGTGGTCCAAACGATAAATCTGCATTAGGTCTATTAAAAATTAATACTAGGGGAGAAATAATTATATCAAAACAAAAATATGAATATTTTAAAGATAAAATCCTCAAATCTGATGGGACACAATATAAATCACCAAGAGGGTTATGTTCTGGAATTTTAATGCGTGATGATGTAGATTCTAATCTAAATCAAATTCTAGATTTTATTGACTTTAATACATATTCACAAACATATACATTAGAAGAAATTAAAAAAATAAACTTTGAAGAAATTGAAAAACAAATTAAAAATTGGGAATATGATGTTGATGGTTTAGTTTTTAAATTATCAGATGAAGAATATAGTAAGACTTTAGGATTCACATCGCATCACCCTAAAGGTCAAATTGCTTTTAAATTTTCAAATCCATCAGCGGAAACTAAATTAATTGGAATTGAATGGTCTGTTGGTAAACACACAATAACACCAGTTGGATTAGTAGAAACTGTAGAAATAAATAATGCAAATATTTCTAGAGTTTCACTACATAACGGCAAATTTCTAATAGATAAAAATTTATGTATTGGTGATTACGTCGTAATTGAAAGATCCGGTGAAATAATTCCACACATCGTTTCAGTTCGTCCTGGAGAAAACCGTCAACAGATTATTTTAGAAGAATGTCCAAGATGTGGAGGCGAAGTAGGATATGAAGAACCAGAAGTTGTTTGTTTGAATCCAAATTGCAAAGGTTCTGATATCAAAAAATTACATGATAGTATAATTCGACTCGGTATTGAAAATTTAGGACCATCTACTATTCAAAAATTATATGATTATGGAATTAAAAATATAATTGATATCTTTAATATTTCATTTAATGATATCATGTCTTTAGAAGGTTTTAAAGATAAATCTGCAGAAAATCTATTCAATGAAATTAATAAAATTAAGAATTCAAAAATAGAAGATTGGAGAATTTTATCCTCTTTGAATTTAAAAGGTATTGGGACATCATTAAGTAAAAAACTATTGAATAAATTCACATTAGATGAAATCAGATCCATGTCGTCTGAAGAGTTAGAAAATATAAACGATATGGGTCCTGAACGAGCTAAAATATTAGAAGAAGGACTTTATGAAAACC
>JAOZRH010000096.1 GCA_029931905.1 Fidelibacterota bacterium | reverse complement strand
TTTGAAATATTGTAATTATAGATTGCGCAACATTGAACATCAATCAATAAATTATCTTTGGACATCATTTTTAATGATTTAATTTCTGAAGATGGGTTAAAATCGAAATCTTTTATTAATTCCCAATCACTGCTATCGTTTTTTAATGCATATAACGAAGATTTTTCTTCAAAATATGTACCTAAATATAAAATACTATCTGATGAGAAACAAATTGGAATGTAATATTTACTTTCTGTTATTGGGCGTTTATGATAAATCCAAGAATTTCCATTGTCTTTGCTAATAAATAGTGAATCTTTGCTGATGGAATAATAAACATCATTTGGTGTAACAATTAATTTTGGAAATGGAATATAACTTAAATAGCTCCAATCTTCTAAATTTTCTGATGCTAATAATGAATCATCAATAATTTGTAAATATTTTCCATTATTAGCAATTCGTAAATTTGAGATATCGGAATTAATTTTTTGCCATGAATTTCCTTCATCATTAGATTTATACCAACCATCATTTTTTGTGTTTGTAATGATTGTGTTATTATGTCCTTTGACAAAACTAGATATAGTGGCTCCCCAAGGTTTATCTAAATAGTGCCATTTAATATTATCATAAACACTATCTATTTCAACTGAAGGAGTTGTATTTATACTTTTATATTCAGTTTGTAATTTATTAGTTGATGATTTAAAAAGAAAGTTGTTGTAGCAATATAAATTAGTTTGAAAAATATTCAAACAGAGAAATAACACTATATATATTATGTAATTTAATATCTTTTTATAAAAAATATTCATTTTTCCTCTAATCTAAAATATACGATAGTAATATATTAATATATTACCAAAAAAACGACTCAAAAAACAACTTAACAAAATCGAAAGTAGCGAATAAATTATTCATATTGCTTTTTATATCTGAATTGTAAATTGTAGGTATTTCTACAAAATCAAATTTTACATTTTTTAATCCAAATTTTAAAATTAATTCCGATTCAAAATGAAATCCGGTTCGTTTTGACATGAAATTTTCAAAATATGGTTTTGGTATTAATCTGTATCCACATTGTGAGTCCAAGATTTTTTGACCTATTCGTAATGAGATTAATTTTGAAGTTAAATAGTTGCTCATTTTACGATGAAAAGGCATATTTTTTGATCTTTTTCTTGCTCCGATTATTATGCTATTTTGATGTTCTTTGTGTAAATCAATAAAGTCAGAAATTGAATTTGCCGGATGTTGTAAATCGGAATCCATTGTAATCACGAAATCATAATTTCGTTTTGTAGCAAACTCAAATCCTTTTTGTAATGATTTACCTTTACCAAAATTAGATAAATTATTTATAACAAAATCAGAATATTTTTCAGCAATTTGTTTTGTATTATCACTCGAACCATCGTTTATAACTAATACATTTAAGGTGTAGTTAGCTTTAATTGAATAAAGTAGTTGTTTGAGCGAATTATCAGAGTTATAAGCTGGAATTATTATTAAACCATTCATCTATTATTCATATTATTTTATTTTTTTTAAATATTTTTTATTTCCAGATTTGTCATTTGATTATTAAAATACTATTTCATAATATTTATTAATCTTCCAAAATATGTAAATTTTTATGTAATGATTTTAATGAATAATAATTTGAATATTCGCTTGCACCACCAGCTCCAAAACTTCTAACTCTCCAATAGTAATTTGGATTAAAAAATCCACCAATCAATACTGTATTGTCAATAATATTATTATATTCAAAAATATCATTTTCAAAGTTTGGATCTGAAGAAAATTGAATTCCATAGCAAAGTGCATCGTTTTGTTTTTTCCAAGTAAAACGAATTGAATTGCCTTCAAAATAAGTATTATTTTTTGGAGATATTAAAACAGGATTTTCTGGTGAATCAATTTTAATGATTTTACTTATATTGCTTTCCAAATTATCTCTATTTAATTTACTAACCGCATAATATACAGGACCTTTTGTTTTTACAGGTTTCAGTAAAGATGAATTAGAACTACATATTTCAACTATATTTTTAGGATTATTTATTTTTTCTTTTATTTTACTTTTGTCTGCCAATTTGTAAACAACAAAATTGTGATGTCTTTCCAATGAATCTTTATCCCAAGTAAGAATGTTTTTATTTATTTCATCGTTAAAGTTAAATTTTAAATTTGACGGTGAGTTTGGTTTTGAACTTTTTTTCCAATCCATTACAGGCGGAATTGCTGGATATTTATAGTAATTTGTTAATAAACTGTCATATAATCCCTTTGGATTGTCAAGGATTCCAACATTTGTTCTAAAAAATGCACTACCAAGACATTTTTCATTATCTCTATTAACTAAAATTTGATTAATAATTTCATCATCTTTCCATTTTGGTAAACGGTAAGGTGCATGTCCAGAATAAAAATGACGACCATTTAATCTTTCTGACCACCAATTTACTAATCTATAATAATCTTGATTTCCACCGATTGGCCAATAAAATTGTGGAGTAATATAATCTACAGTTTTTTCATTCAACCAAGTTATTGGATCGCAGTAGAGAATATCATAAGCATTCATACTTTTAATACCTTTTGGATGTTCAGGTTTCCAAATTCCAAAAGGACTGATTCCAAACTTCAAATTTGGTTTTAATGCTTGAATTGAATCGTTTACTTGACTAACAAATATATTAATATTATCTCTTCGCCAATCATCTATATCTTTGATATTTCTATTATATTTAATAAATGTTAGTGAATCTTGATTAGTAATTTTTGCATAAGGATAGAAATAATCATCAAAATGAATTCCATCAATGTCATAATTATTTATTATTTCTACAATTACATTTGTAATATAATTTCTAACTTCTGGAATTCCAGCATTAAGATATTTTGTTTTTCCAGCAATATATACCCAATCTGGATTTGTTTTTGCAACATGTTTTTCTGAAAGTTCAAAATCTCCAATTCCTTTTACTGCGCGAAATGGATTTATCCATGCATGAAGTTCCATCGATCTTTTATGGGATTCGTCTATCATAAATTGAAGTGGATCATAAAATGGGGTAGGAGCTTTTCCTTGTTCGCCAGTTAAATAATATGACCACGGATCGTAACTTGATTTATATAATGCATCACATTCGCATCGCACTTGAAATATTATTGCATTGAAATTTGCTTTTTTAAGTTTGTCAAGCATTTCAATTGCATTCTGTTTTTGATCTTCAACGGTTTCGTTTGGTGTTGCAGGCCAATCCAAATTTTTCACAGTGGTAAACCATACGGCTCTGAATTCTCTTTTTGGAATCTCTGTATTTTTTGTGCAATTTGTTAGAATGACTAACATTAAAAGTGAGATTAGTAAAATTAATTTGTTTTTCATAACAGATCCTTATTTTATAAAATGTTTTCGATATCTATAAATGTTGTTTTAACTTTGAATTCAATTTCCAATAATTTTTTTATTGCCAAAACACCGACTTTTTCGGAATAATAGTGTCCAAGTGCAATATAATTTGTATTTGTTTCAAGAGAAATTGCAGGAATTCTTTCGTCTATTTCGCCTGTAATGTAAGTGTCAATTCCTTCGTCAATTGATTTTTCATACCATGATGAAGCACCACCAGAAACAATTGCTATTTTTTGGGGAATAGTGGGGCCATTATCTAAATATGAAAATTTATGTTTAAATTTTGGAGTGAATATTGAAGGAGAAGTTTCTACTCTTTTACTAATATTATTATTTATAGTAAGTTTTTCGTGAAAAATATCTAACATATCATCAAGTGAATGTTTTAACACATTATTTCCAATATATCCAACTTCGTATGGTTTTTCCATTTTAGCTCCAATAAACGAAAAAAGTTGAGCATTATTTCCATATTTATCATGTGCATCTAATGGCAAGTGAATTCCAAAAAGTGAAATATTGTTTTCTAATAGTAACTTAACTCGTGTTTTATTGATTCCTCGTAAATTAAAATAGTCCTTACCAAAAAAACCATGATGAACTATTATTGCATCGGCATTTAATTCAATTGCCTTCTCTAAGGTAGCTAAATTGAATGAAACAGCAAAGGCAATTCGATTAATTGATTTTTTCCCTTCAACTTGTAAACCATTGTGGCAGTAATCGTCAAATTTTTCATAATTTAGTTTTTCTTGTAAAAATTTTTCTAAAACTGATAATCTCATAATATTCTCCTTTCATACTAATAAAAGTAATAAAAATATCTTTTAGATAAAAGTAATAAGTTGTTTTATTTTAAATATTTGAAGATTTTATTTGAATTATAAGTTTTATTCTGATTTGAATCATTAAATTTAAAATTAATAATTATTTAGTTGAGATATTAAATAATTATTTTTACATTAACACGATATTTGAAAAATGGGGAAGTGTGAAATATTTAACAAAAGAGAGGACTCATATGAGCGAACCACTTATAGATTTACAAAATATAAAATTAAAGAAAAAAAATAAAAATATAGATATAAATTCATTAACTATATATCCTGGAGTTATTTATCAAATTCAAGGTGAAAATGATTCTGGAAAAAGTCTGTTAATGGATGTTATTGCACATGAAACTAAACAAGATTCGGGTGAAATAATATTTAAAAATAAATCAGACAAAAAAAATGAATATTCAAGGGCAATCGCAAAAAATAATATTAGTTATTTAAAAGAAGACAATCCGTTTTGGAAAAGAAAAAAAGTTTTACAATATTTAGTTGATACATTAAAGGCGAAAAAAATATCATCTGTTAATGCCTATTCTGAAGCAATGTCGATACTTGAAAAATATGATTTAAAAAAATATGCGAATATTAGCAGAAGTAAATTGTCATTTGCAACTTTCAGAAAGATAGAATTACTGAAAATTTTATTAGAAAATAATGAAATTATATTGTTAGATGAGCCATTTTTGAAGCTTGATCAACAATTTATCAAAAAATTTAATTATAATATAAATAGTATAACAAAAAGCAATACTAAAGCAATTATTATCTCATCAGTAAATTCTTTTTCAAGATATAGAATAGTCAAAATATCATTTAAATTAGTTGATGGCAAAATAGTGAAAATTGAAAAGCCAAGAAGTAAAAGAAATTACAATTATAAGAAAAAACCAAAAGTTAGCGAATAACTTAAACTAAACAAACACTTTCCCACTTTCAAAATAAATAATTAATATAAAATAGTAATAATTTTGAATAATAATAAATATGAATCATTTGGAAGATATTCCGAAAGAAAAGAAATGGTTGAAAATCAACTAAAAGAATATGGCGTTAATGACGAAAATATTTTAAATTCATTTTTAACAATTCCGAGACATATATTTGTTCCAAAAGAAAATGAAAAATATGCATATTTAGATGGAGCACAATTTATTGGATATGGTCAAACAATATCTCAACCATATGTCATCGCATTAATGTTAGAAGAAGTGAAGTTGAAACCAGAATATAATGTTTTAGAAATAGGTTCGGGTTCAGGATATGTTTGTGCATTGTTATCGCAATTGGTGAAAAATGTTACAGGTGTAGATATTGAGAAACAATTGGTAAAAAGAAGTAAAAAAACATTAGAAATGTTGGAAATTGAAAATGTATCTATTAACAATGCTGATGGATATAAAGGGTTTGCAAAAAATGCTCCTTACGATGTTATAATGTTATCTGCCTCTCCAAACAATGTTCCAAAATTATTATTTTCACAATTAAAACCAAATGGGAAATTAATTTTACCAGTTGGAAAAATCTTTCAG
The DNA here is from genome assembly GCA_029931905.1 of Fidelibacterota bacterium. GTDB lineage: Bacteria > Fidelibacterota > Fidelibacteria > Fidelibacterales > Fidelibacteraceae > TCS52. Next base: position 1,898 of record JAOZRH010000096.1, on the reverse strand, counting down.
GAATTATTGATATTTGAAAAGAAAAATGATGAATGGGTTTCAAGAAAAGTAACTGATGTAAGCTTTGTACCATTAAGACATAAAAAATAAATGAATATGAAAAAGATGATAATTAGCATAATATTGATGATTTTTATGACATCAGAGGGTGTTTCTCAAATTGATTCTACAAAATATAAAAATCCAAAATTAGCTATTACTTTTAGTGCATTATGTCCAGGTGGTGGTCAAATTTATAATGAACAGTGGATAAAAGCTGGCATAATAATGGGAATAGACGGACTGTGGATTTATAAAGCACTTCAATATCAAGATTTGTATTTAGAAAATCCAGATAAAGAGTATAATGAAAATTCAAGAAATAAATATATTTGGTATTCAGCTGGTGGATATCTTTTTGGAATTATTGATGCATATGTAGATGCTCATTTGAGTGGATTTCCTGTAGAGAATATTGTATTCTACGGAGATGAAAATAATTATAAATTGTCATTAACAATTAGGTTTTAGTAATATTATGGATGCAAAAAGAGAAAGTTGGGGAAGTAATTTTGGTTTTATATTAGCAGCTGCGGGAAGTGCTGTTGGGCTTGGCAATATATGGAAATTTCCATATATTGTCGGTGAGAACGGTGGAGCGGCATTTATTTTAATTTATTTGATTAGTATTTTATTGATTGGAATTCCAATTTTTATTGCAGAATTAATTCTTGGGCGAAAATCACAATTAAATGTTGTTGGAGCATATAAAAAATTATCAAACAATAGCGTATTTTGGAAGATGGTTGGATATATGGGAATTTTAACAGCATTTGTAATTCTCTCATATTACAATGTTGTTGCAGGTTGGTCGCTTGGATATTTAATTGAAGCATTAAAGGGGACATTTAGCGAATTTACTACGATACAATTAGCTTCTGATTATTTTGGTAATCATATCTCAAATACGGTTTGGATAATATCTTGGCAACTTATTTTTGTTATATTAAGTGTTTATGTAGTATTTTCAGGTGTTAGAAAAGGTATCGAAAGGTATTCTAAATTATTAATGCCTCTTTTATTGGTAATTTTGATATTTCTTGCTGTTTGGGGAAGTTTTTTAAAGGGAGGTTCTGCTGGATTAGCATTTTTATTCAAACCAAATTGGAGTAGTATTAATGGAAAAGTAATATTAATTGCTCTTGGGCATGCTTTTTTTACATTGAGTTTGGGAATGGGTGCAATTATTACTTACGGAAGTTATTTCAATAATGATGAAAACATTTTGACAAATGCACTGTGGGTTGTATTTTTGGATACATTTATTGCGATTGTTGCAGGAATAGCGATATTTACATCAGTATTTTCAATGGGATTTAATCCTTCTGATGGTCCGGGATTAATATTTAATGTTTTGCCAACTGTTTTTAATAAAATGCCCGGAGGAAATATATTTGGAAGTCTGTTCTTTTTATTATTATTCATCGCCGCATTAACATCTGCCGTTTCATTGTTGGAGGTTATTACTTCATATTTTGTTGATCAAAAAAAGAAATCAAGACATTTAGTTGTAATAATTTCTGCATTTGTAACATTTTTAGTGGGAATTCCATCTGCTTTATCTTTTGGATTATTGAAGGATTTTCAACTGTTCGGTAAAAATTATTTTGATATTATGGATTTTTTATCTGCCAATATTCTTTTACCAGCAGGTGGACTATTAATAGCAATTTTTATCGGTTGGAAATTTGGTTATATGAAATCATTAGAAGCTTTAGAATCGGGTTCAAATAACTGGTTTCATTCAAATATATTTTATGCATTTATTGGAAAAAAAGTACCAGCAAATAAATTATCAATTGGAAAGGTATGGTTCTTTTTCATTAAATTTATAGCACCAGTATTAATATTAATTGTTT
>JAOZRH010000265.1 GCA_029931905.1 Fidelibacterota bacterium | reverse complement strand
CGAGAATATATATAAAATATTAACAAAACATAATTTTACAGTTTATTTGCCTTCAGAATTGCCTTCAAATGACGGATCAATCTCTGTCGGACAAGTTATGATTGCTAATAGTAAATATCAAAAATTGTGATGTTTTTATTTTGGTATTTTGAATGTTTATTGTTAAATTTTGGAGAAGTCAAAAAAATAAATGATTTTTAAAAAGAGAATATTAAAAATTTATATATATAATGGAATACTACGAAAAAATTTACAATATAATTGACTTCTTTTTTTTATTTTTTTGTGTTAAGAAAAGATAAAATGAAATCAAGGACATAAAATGAGTGAAAAAACAACAAAATTAGCGATTTTCAAAAAAAAAGAAATTCGTAAAACTATTTTTCAAAATAAATGGTGGTTTTCTGTAATTGATGTATGTGGTGCATTAACCGACAGCAGAGATGCAGGAGCATACTGGAGGAAACTTAAACAAAGATTAAAAGCGGAAGGAAGCGAGATCGTGACAAATTGTCACGGACTGAAATTGGAATCTTCCGACGGAAAAAAATATCTTACTGATTGTGCTGATACCGAAGGAATATTTCGACTTATCCAATCTATTCCATCACCTAAAGCAGAACCGTTTAAAAGATGGATGGCAAAAGTTGGTTATGAAAGGATTCAGGAAATCGAAGACCCAGAACTTACTACGAAAAGAACAAGAGCTTTGTATAATGCAAAAGGATATAGTAAAGATTGGATAGAAAAGAGAATGAGGGGAATTGCAATTCGTGAGGATTTAACGGAAGAATGGCAAAAACGAGGAGTTAAAGAACAGAAAGAATACGCAATTTTAACAGCAGAAATCAGTAAAGCAACTTTTGGAATGACTCCTAGCCAATATAAAGAATTCAAGAGATTAAAACATGAAAATTTAAGAGATCATATGACCGATCTAGAACTTATTTTTTCTATGTTGGGAGAAAGAGCAACAACAGAAATTACACAAACTGATAATTCAAAAGGTTTTAAGAAACTACAAAAAGATGCTAAAGATGGTGGAAAAATAGCAGGTGATGCAAAAAAAGCTTTAGAAAAAAAAACAGGAAAAAATGTTAGCAGTAATGAAAATTATTTGGGAATTCCCGAAAAACAGAAAAAACTTATAAATGATGAATGAAATGGAAAATAACTCACAAATCCGCCTGCAGAGTGGGCAGATAATAATATACCAAACAGAAAGTGGAGAAACAAAACTTGATGTTCGTTTTGAAAATGAAACAGTTTGGCTTACACAAATGCAAATGTCAAAACTATTTGGCAAGAGCAAAAAAACTATATCTGAACATATTGGAAATATATTTAAAGAGAAAGAATTAATAGAAAATATGGTTGTCCGGAAATTCCGGACAACCACTCAACACGGTGCTATCAAAGGGAAAACACAATCAAGAGATGTGAATTTCTACAATCTTGATGTAATTATTTCAGTTGGTTATCGTGTGAAATCAAAACAAGGTACGCAATTTAGAATTTGGGCAACACAGCGATTAAAAGAATATATAATAAAGGGTTTTGCTTTAAACGATGATAGATTTAAAACTGGTAATTCGATGAATTATTTTAATGAATTACAGAACCGTATTCGTGAAATACGAATTTCAGAACGATTTTTCTATCAAAAAATAAAAGATATTTATGCAACAAGTATTGATTATAATCCAAAAGATGAAAATACATTAATGTTCTTTAAAATTGTTCAAAATAAATTACTTTGGGCGATTAGTGAGCAAACGGCAGATGAATTGGTTTATCGTAGAGTTGATGCAAGTTTGCCACTTTTAGGAATGCAATCTTACGATAAAGAAAAACATTCGAAAATTAATAAAAACGAAATAAGTATTGCTAAGAATTATCTGCAAGAAGATGAAATAAAATTACTTGGTTTGATAGTGGAACAATATCTTGCATTTGCCGAAACTATGGCTCTTGAAAACAAACCAATGTATATGAAAGATTGGATTTCACGATTAGATGTTATTGTGCAACTCAATGGAAAAGAACTTTTAACACACGCAGGAAAAATAAGTCATCAAATGGCATTAGAAA
>JAOZRH010000095.1 GCA_029931905.1 Fidelibacterota bacterium | reverse complement strand
AAATAAAAAATAAATAAATGAAAAAAAGGAGGTAAATTATGGCAAGAGGTAACAGACGAGGTCCAGACGAAATGGGACCAATGACAGGCAGAGGATTAGGATACTGCAATGGTTACGATAGTCCGGGATTTACAAAGGGTTTACCACGAGGTGGACAAGGTGGTGGATTTGGTTTTGGACGAGGTAATGGTCGTGCATTTGGAAGAAATTTCGGAGGAGGTTTTGGAAATTACGGTCGTGGATTTAGACATTCAGGATTTGTTGAAAACACAAATTATGCTACTCCACAATACTCAAAAGCAGATGAAGAAAATTTCCTTGCAACAGAAATTAAAGCACTAAAAGAACAAATTGCAGTTACAGAAAAACGACTGTCAGAATTAAAGAAAAAAGATGATTAAATCATCAACAATGGGTGGCATTATTGTCACCTATTGTTTTTTAAAAAAAATAGGATATAAAAATGAATGATGGAAAACATCAAGATGGGTTTAAATACAGAAATGCAAGAAATAAAAGCCAAAGAGGCCGAAATTCTGTAATTGGAACAATTTTTACCGCTATTATGGGGACGGTTATTAAAGATCTAACAAGCGAAAATAGTAAGATAAAAAAACTATTTACCAAATTTTCAAATAATAGATTAGTCAAGGGTAAAAAAGAAGATAAACAAACTCAGATTGACAAAAAAGAAATTATTGATATCGAATATAAAAATGTTGGAAAGTAAGATAAATATTATTAACTTTAATTGTGGTGAAGAGATGGGAAGAAATAGTGGAACAGGTCAAGGAAAAGGACGCGGAGAAGGTAAAGGTATGGGACGAAACAAAGGTGGAGCTTTTGGACCGGGTGGAGATTGTGTCTGCCCCAAATGCGGAGAAAAAGTTACACATCAACGCGGACTAAAATGTACAGAAATAAAATGCCCAAAATGTGGGAATAGATTAGTAAGAGAAGAATTATTAAACAAGTAAGAAAAGGAGAAGAAATGAAATTTAAAGTTGACGAAGATTTATGTATCGGTTGTGGAGTATGCGAAAGTGAAGCAGACGAAGTATTTGAAATGCAAGATGATGCAAAAGCACATGTAATTAAAGATCCAGTTCCAGCAGATATGGAAGATGATGCTATTTCAGCTGAAGAAGCATGTCCAGTAGATGCAATCACTCACGAATAATAAATAGAAAATTAAATGAGTAAATCATCAATTGATATTGCTTGGAATGAAAAGATGTCATTCAAAACATCTTTAAATGGTCATGAAATTGTAATAGATGCTAGTAAAAATGTCGGAGGTGAGGACAAAGGTCCGCCTCCGAAACCATTTATGCTAATTGCTCTTGGTGGCTGTACTGGAATGGATGTAATTTCTATTCTAAAAAAAATGAGAGTTGAAGTAGAAGATTTTCATGTTAAAGTTGAAGGTGAATTAACAGAAGAACATCCAAAGCACTACAATAAAATGCATGTAATTTATGAATTCAAAGGTAAAAATTTACCAATGGACAAAATAAAAAAAGCTGTATCCCTTTCGGAAGACAGATATTGTGGTGTTTCAGCAACATACAAAAAAGCAATGGAATTAACTTCAGAAATCAAAATAGTTGATTAAATTATTATATTATTGAAATAGACATTATTAATTACAAATTTATTTGAATATGTTTTGTGGTTTTAATAATATTTTTAAAAAATTAAAGGAACTACAATGAATAAAAAAATAGCAATTCCAACTACAAATGGAATTTTAAGTCAACATTTCGGACATTGTGAAAAATTCGCAATCTATGAAGTTGAAGACAATAAAATCGTTAAAGAAAATTTTGTAAATCCCCCTACACATACTCCAGGTTCACATCCTGCTTTTTTAAGAGAACTTGGTTGTGATACGATTATTGCAGGTGGAATGGGAACAAAAGCACAACAATTGTTTCAACAAAATCATATTGAAGTAATTATTGGATTGCAATCAGATAATCTTGAAGGATTAATAGATGCTTATATATCTGACGAATTAGAATCAAAAGACAATCTTTGCGATCACTAAAAAGAAGGTAAAATGAAGATTTCAATAGCAAGTGGAAAAGGTGGAACAGGAAAAACCACTTTATCTACTAATTTATCGTCTTTTTTATCTGAAACTAAACAAGTAGTTTTAGCTGATTTAGATGTAGAAGAACCAAATTCTGGTTTATTTATTAATGGGGAATTAATACACCAAGAAGATAAATTTAAAATGATCCCAGAATGGATAAATAATAATTGTCAACTCTGTGGAAATTGTCAAAAAGTATGTAATTTTAATGCTGTAATGAAACTTGGGAATAGGATTATGGTTTTCCCTGAGCTTTGTCATGGTTGTTATGCATGCTCTGAATTATGTCCAACAAACTCACTACCAATGAAACCAAAAAAAATGGGAGAATTAAAACATTTTAAATTGAAAAATTTTGATTTCATTGAAAGTAAATTGATTATTGGTGAAGAACAAGCAGTTCCATTAATTCAACAAACAATGGAATATGTTGATAAAATGTTTCCTAAAAAAGATATTATTAAAATTTACGATTCACCTCCTGGAACTTCATGTCCAGTGATTGAGGCAACAAAAGATTCTGATTTAATTTTATTGGTAACGGAACCAACTCCTTTTGGGTTACACGATTTAAAATTAGCTGTAGAAACAATGAAAGAGCTTAAAAAGGATTTTGGAATAATTATTAACAGATATGGAATTGGTGATGACAAAGTTATTACATATTGCGAAAAAAATGATATTCCAATAATTGCAAAAATTCAAAATAACAGAAAAATTGCAGATTTATATTCCGATGGAAAATTACTCTATAAAAAAATTCCAAATGTAAAAACAGAACTTGAGAAAGTAAAAGATTTTATTATTAAATATCAAAACGAGAAAATGATATGAAAGAAATAGTTGTTATTTCAGGAAAAGGCGGAACAGGTAAAACATCTATTACAGGTTCATTTGCATATCTTGCTGGTAAAGATGTGATTGTTGCAGATTGTGATGTTGATGCTGCTGATATGCATCTTTTATTAAAACCAGATTTTGAAAGTTCTGAAGATTTTTATAGTGGACTACTTGCAAAAATAGATCAAGAAAAATGTATAAAATGTGGAAAATGTGCTGATGTATGTAGATTTAATGCAATTCCAATTATAGATGGAAAATATGTTGTTGAGCCATTAAATTGCGAAGGATGTGGATATTGTCCGAGAGTTTGTCCAACAGATGCAATTGAAATGAGTGAACAAAATGTTGGAAAATTGTTCGTTTCAAATATCAGAACAAATACAAAAATGGTTCACGCATCGCTTAAAATCGGAGCTGACAATTCTGGAAAATTAGTAGCAAAAGTAAAAAATGAAGCTAAATCTTTAGCTGAAAATACTAATAAAAAATTTATATTAGTTGATGGATCTCCTGGAATCGGTTGTCCTGTTGTCTCTTCCCTTTCTGGAGCTAATATTGTTGTATTGGTAACAGAACCATCAGTTTCAGGAATTCACGATTTAAAACGAGTATATCAATTAGTAAAAAAATTTGGTATAAAAACTGGATGTATAATCAATAAAGCAGATGTAAATAAAAATAAACGGAAAGAAATTCATGATTTCATTAAAGAGGAGAATATTGAGTTTATTGCCGAAATTCCTTATGATGAAAATTTTACAAAAGCGATGACTAACGGAAAAACAATTATAGAATTTGATAATGGTAAAATTAAAAAAATATTAGAAAGTAGTTGGGAAAAAATAAAGGAATTAGTAAAAAATTAAAAAGGTAATAGAGATGAATATTTTAATTATTATTAACGATGCTCCTTATGGAACAGAAAAAGCTTATAATGCATTACGAACAGCAATAACAATTCTCAAAGAACATAAGAATGTTAATGTTCAAGTTTTTCTAATGGCTGATTCTGTTGGATGCGCATTACCAAATCAAAAAACACCAAATGGATATTACAATATTGAAAGAATGATGAAATCGGTAATAAATAAAGGTGGAAAAATAAAAGCATGTGGCGGATGTTCTGAAGCACGAGGAATTGATAAACTAAAATGGATTGAAGGAATTGAATTAAGCAATATGAAAGAATTTACAAAATGGACAGTTGATGCAGATAAAGTATTGACATTCTAAAAAATAAAACAAATCAAGTATTTTGCTTGAAAAAGAGGAGAAACAAATGAAAATAGTATTAACAGCAAAAGGTAAAGAATGGGATTCAAAGATAGATCCAAGATTTGGAAGAACAGATTATATTTTTATATATGATGAAGATAGCGATAAAGTAGAAATTCTAGATAATACAGCAGTAGCTTCTGAAGCTCATGGAGTTGGACCAAAAACAGCTCAAAAAATTTTTGAATCAAATGCAAATGTTTTAATTACAGGAAATGGACCAGGTGGAAATGCTAAAACTGTTTTAGAAAGTGGTAATTTGGAAATTTTTGTTGGAGCTGGTGACATGACTGTAAAAGAAGCATACGATTCATATAAAAAAGGCGATTTAAAAAAAATCTAATACAAAATTTGGAGAGAAGATGGAAAAACTTAAAATAGCCTTTGCGACTGATGATAAAAATTCATTTACAAACCGTCATTTTGGAGATGCTAAGCATTACTATATTTATGAAATAGATAATAATAGTGCTAATTTTATTAAAAAAATTGATAATACCGTTGAAGAAGAAGAAATGCATGCCGATCCTAAAAAGGCAAAAGGAATTACAAATCTACTCAGTGAAGAAAATGTAAATGTTGTTGTATCTAAAGTTTTTGGTCCAAATATAAAAAGAATTAAGAAAAAATTCGTTTGTATTGTTGTAAAAGAAGAAAAATTAGAACAAAGTATAAACAATATTTACAATAACATTGAAATTATTATTAATGAATGGAAAAAAGGCACTGAAAGAAGTCATTTATCTCTTTAATTGTTCTATTTTAGTAGGAGAATATTTATGAAAATCACAATAGTTTACGACAATAATTCATTCAATAATGATTTGACAACGGATTGGGGATTTGCGTCCGTCATCGAAACAAATAATAGAAAAATTTTATTTGACACTGGGGGAAGTGGAAAAATTCTTTTACAAAATCTAATTGATTTAAATATTGATCCATCATCTATTGATGATATTGTAATTTCTCATCCCGATTTTGATCATATTGGCGGGCTTGCTACTTTTTTACTTTTGAATGAAACGGCTACAATACATATTCCCATTTCATTTCGAGGTATTCGCTATCCAAATGAAGTCAAATACTATGATAAACCAACAAAAATATACGAGAATATTTATTTGTCTGGAGAATTAGATAAAAGAGAACAATCATTGGCAATTAAAACTGAAAAAGGTTTAGTTTTAATAATTGGATGTGGACATCCGGGAGTTGAAAAAATTATCAATTCTGTCTCTGAATTTGGAGATGTTTTTGCAATTGTTGGTGGATTACATGGCTTCAAAAAATTTGATGTTTTAAAAGATATAAATTATGTTTGCCCAACTCACTGCACGAAATATATAGACAAAATTCATTCTTTATATCCAAAAAAATATATCGAAGGTGGAGTTGGAAAAATTATTGAATTATGAAACAAAAAGAGTGTATATGGTACTGTTGTTGCCCAATAAAATATTTTACCGAAGATGGTAAATTAGACAAAAAATGGTCAGAAGAGTATTGTCATGGCAACTGGAAAAAGTGCATCAGATATCAAAAAGAAGAAAATGGAATTTATCACCCAGATAATATGTTGCCAAATGGAGAAATAGATGAAAACTTATCTTGATTGCTTCCCATGTTTTATGAAGCAAACATTAAAATCAGCAAGAATATCTACAAACGATGAAACAAAAATTAAAAAACTTCTCGATGAAGTTGGAATGATGTTAAAAGATATTCCTATGGAAAATACACCACCAGAAACTGGTGCAATTATTTACAAAAAAATTGCAGAAATCACTGGCAATAATGACCCTTACAAAAAAATAAAAAAGCAAAATATAAAAGAAGTATTAGCATTATATCCAAAATTAAAAGAAATTGTAAAAAATTCTGATGATAGACTTTTAACGGCAATTCGTCTTGCAATCGCTGGAAATATTATTGACCTTGGAATGGATAAAAAATTCAATATTGCTAAAGATGTAGAAAAAATTATGAAACAAGATTTTGCTGTTTTTGATTATGAAGAATTTAAACGCCATTTGGATTTGCACGATGAAATTTTATATATTGGTGATAATGCAGGCGAAACTGTTTTTGACAAAATTCTTATTGAAGAACTCCCCCACCCTGTTACTTATGTTGTTAGAGGAATTCCAATTATAAATGATGTAACAATTGATGAAGCAAAATATATTGGTATTGACAAAGTAGCTAAAATTATTTCTTCAGGAACTACTGCTCCCGGAACAATTCTAAATTTATGTAATGATGATTTTATTGAAAAATTTAATAATGCAAGTATGGTTATTAGCAAAGGACAAGGAAATTATGAAGGACTTTCAGATGTAAAAAGATCTGTTTTCTTTCTATTAAAAGCAAAATGTCCTATTATAGCTAATCATATTGGTGTTGAGGAAAATGATATTGTATTAAAAGGAATAAATGTTAGCCGCTAAAAACAGAAAAAAAGGAATGAAAAGGAGATAAAAATGACAAATAAAAGAATGAAAATTGACAATAATTTTTATCAAGAAATGGAAACTGTGATTTCTAAAAATAAAAATGATAATGTTGTTAGAAATAGTATTTTGAATGTTGGATTAGACGAAACAGCATTAAATCATCAATCTAAAATCGATATGCATCAGTCATTTTCTTTAGAATTAAAAACTGGGAAAATCACATCACAAAATAAAAGTGGAAGATGTTGGCTCTTTGCTGGATTAAATACAATGAGATTCAAAATAATGAAAGATTTGAATTTAAAGAATTTTGAACTCTCACAAACATACCAAATGTTCTATGATAAAATTGAAAAAGCAAATTACTTTTTAGAAAATATTCTTGATACAATGGAAGAAAAAACAGATTCAAGAATTATTATGTTTCTTTTAAGTGGCCCACTTAATGACGGTGGACAGTGGGATATGTTCACAAGTATTGTTGAAAAATATGGAGTTGTTCCAAAAGAAACTATGCCCGAAACTTATGCAAGTAGTAACTCTGCAAGAATGAATCATATTCTAACTTTGAAACTTCGAGAATATGCCTCAAAATTACGAAAGGATTATCAAAATGGAAGAACAATTGAACAACTTAAAAATGATAAAAAACAGATGATAGCAGAATTTTATCGTTTGTTAACTATGTTTTTAGGAATTCCACCAAAGAAATTTACATTCGAATATAAAAATAAAGATAAAAAATTCCATCGCGATTTAGAAATTACACCAAAAGAATTCTATAACAAATATGTAGATATTGATTTGAACGATTATATTAGCATTATCAATGCTCCAACAAAAGATAAACCATTTAACAAAACATTTACAGTGCAATTTCTCGGAAATGTTGAAGGTGGAAATAATGTAAAATATCTTAATGTAGAAATGAATGAATTTAAAAAACTTGCACTTGACCAATTGAAAGATGGAAATCCTGTTTGGTTTGGTAGTGATGTTGGCAAAAAAATGCAAAGAGAAAAAGGTATCTTAGATGAAAATATCTATAATTATGAAGATGCTTTGAATTCAAAATTTGATTTAGATAAAGCAGGCCGACTTGATTATGGTGAAAGTTTAATGACTCATGCAA
>JAOZRH010000094.1 GCA_029931905.1 Fidelibacterota bacterium | reverse complement strand
TGATCCAAATAAACTTATTAATAAACTTAAGGATATAAATACTTATCAAGTTCCTCTACGTTATCCTAAATTAGAAAATTATATTATAAATCCAAATGATATTATTGATATAAAACATACTACAGGTCAACATAGACAAAAATTTGAATTTGAAGAAACAATACATGAAAATGTTACAAAATTATTTAATAGTTTAAATACGACATCATCACATCCAGTTAAAATTAAAAAGATTGAACATGAAATTAAAGACGATAATATGAATCGTTTTACTGAATATACAATAACATTACAAAATTTAACTGGTGGAAATAAAAAACCTTATCAAGTTAAATTTAAAACACCTGCTATAGTTAATGATAAATATTTTAAAATTCATGGAAATAGTTATATTATAAGTAGTCAACATTTCATGAAACCTCTTACTAAAACCGATAAAAAAGATGTACGATTACTTACTAACTATGCTATTGTTCGTCTACAGTTAGAAAATTTAAAATTTAATCCAAGTGAATTAGAAGAAATTATTGGATATCTAAAAGTTAAATATCCAACAATAATTAATATAAAAAATAGTGATGATAATAAAATAGAGTTTAATGACAAATCAATTTTATTTATTAACGGCGAAGAAGTTTATAAAGATTCAGAAAATGATATTTATTTAGATAAAGAAAATAATAAACTTAAAAATAAATTAAATAAAAATTTATCTATTAATAAAGGAAAATATGAATATCTTTTTGAAGTTATTCAAAATAAAATATCTGAAATTAATCCAGATGATAAATTAGGCAAATCTAAAAAATCTATTCCTTATCTTCAAGTATATATTATGAGTATTCATTTACCACTTATATTTTATTTGTGGAGTCAAAAAGGACTTTTAATAACTCTTAATGATTTTGGAATTAATTATGAAATCGCAGATAAACAAAAGAAAGGTGATATTGCAATTCCAACAAAAAATGATCAATTTTTAATTATAAAACCAAAAACATTTAGACAAAAAATACTTGTTAATGGTTTACTGGTACATAAAATTAAAACTAATATTGATGATTTTGATAATAAAGAAGAAATTTTTCCATTTATTAATCAACAATATGGAAACAGATCAATATATCGTTTAAATTTAATGACTGAAAATGAAATTGATCCAGTAACTAAAGAATTACTTGAATTTGAAAATTTACCAACAAATTTACCTGCATTATTCAGTGGTCCATGCATCGATAAATTATTAAATGAAAAAGCTGATTCTTTATCAGATTTAAATATTTATCGAAGTCGAATGAGCGAAATGATTTTAAGTATAATGTATACACAAATTAAACAATCGCATAATCATTATAGATCTAAAATTGAATTTGGAGATGATAATGCTAAAATTGTTTTTGATCAAGATTATATTTTTAAGAATTTGTTTACTGAAGGTGTTATGGAATATACTAATTCAGTTAATCCTATACAAGAAATTATGTTATCTTCACGTATAATTAAAGGTGGACCAGGAGGAATTTCAGATAATCGTGCATTTAAAATTGAACATAGAAATATTCATAAAACACATGAAGGTATAATTGGAGCAGAATCAACTAAAGAAAATAATCTTGTTGGATTAGTTACACATCATACATTAACACCATCTATCGTAAATAAATATGGATCGTATGGTAATAAAGATATATCAAAACTTTCAGGATGGAATATTACAACAGCAGATGAAAGTTTAATTCCATTTCAAAATGAAATGGATAGTGACCGACTTGTATTAGCAGTAACTCATGCTGGACAAGTTACACCAATTAATAATTCAGATAAACCTATAGTTAGAACGGGATCAGAATTTATCATTCCTCAATTAACATCAAAACGGTTTATAGCTAAAGCAAAAAAAGATGGTAAGATATTTAAAATAGATAAAAATAAAACTTTACATGTTAAATATGATGATGGAACAAATGATATGTTTGATATTATTCCACGTAAATCTCAAACTAAACGTGGATCATTTATTTTATTAGAATTAGATACATTAAAAGAAGGTGAAAAATTTAAAGCAAATCAAATTATAGCATTTAATAAACAGTTTAGTTCAGATGGAATTTATTGTGCAGGTAAAAATACTAAAGTAGCAATGATAAATTATCTTGGACATAATCATGAAGATAGTTATTGTGTAACTAAAAAGTTTGCTAAAGAAACTACAACTGATATTCTTAAAGAAGTATCTATTATAATACCATCAAACACTAAAGTATTAAATATTGAAAAAAAAATAAATAAAAAATTAATTGGTGGTGAAATACTTACAGAATTTATTTATGATAATGATTTGGAAGATTATATTAATGATTTTGAAATTGATCAAGAATTAACTAATGAAGATGGAGAAAGTATGTCTTTATTTTCAAAAGGTCAAAATTCAATAAAATTAATAGCACCTCCTGGAGAAATTGTTGATATTAAAATTTTTATTAATAATAAAAAAGTTACTGATCGTTCAATTGTAAATTATCATTCACAATTAGTTAAAGAAACTAAAAAAACTATTGGAAAATTAGCTTCTGTTATTGAAGATAAACAGAAACAAAAATCTGCTATTGATAATATGGATATTAGTTTTTTTAAAATTGGTGGACATAAATTAAAACAATTTGAATTTACTGGTGCAAATATTGTATTTTCAATTAAACAAAAAAAAGAATTACGTAAAGCAGATAAATTAAGTAATAGATATGGTGCGAAAGGAGTTATTAGTAAAATACTTGATGTTCCCCCAAAAGGTGAATTTACAGGTGAAATTGAAGGTACTATTTCACCAATTGGAATTTTTTCACGTAAAAATGTTGCTATGGTTAAAGAAATTTATATTGGTAAAATATTCTATAATTTAAATAAACAAATTAAAGAAATGGCATTAGATAAAAAAGTTAAAACTGAACAAATTACAAAAAAGATTATAGCCGTATATGAATTATTGTGTTCAGATAATACTATTAAATCTATTAAATCAAATATTAAAAAATATAAATCAACAGCTAAATTTAGAAATGACATAAAAACTGATAAATTTGAATTATTCTTTATTGTAGAACCTTTTACAAATAATACGAAATTTGATGATATACGAAATGCAGCTAAAATATTAAATATACCATTAGATGAAAAAATATATATTCCAGAACTTGATACTTGGACTACAGAAAAAGTACCAGTTGGAATAACATATTTTCAAGCATTAGAACATTATGGTGATGTATATTCAAGTATAAGAAGTGAAGAAAAATATCAACCATTAACAGGACAACCAACTAAAGGAAAATCTAAACTTGGTGGACAACAACTTGGTAATCTTGATGTTTATGCATTACTTCAATACGGAACATCTGAAGTGATTGATGAATTGCGTACAATAAGAAGTGATGATCACAAAAATAAACGTTTAATGAATAATCAAATTCTAGAAACTGGAAATTATGAATTACCAAATCAAATGGGTAAAGGAAAAACTCAAGATGTTTTTAAAACATATATGACAGCTATAGGTTTGAAGATTCAATAATATTTTACTATTCTCCTTTTTTATATAGAAATAATAAACTGAGTGAATTATATATTTATTTTATTAAATTAATTATATTAAAGGAGAATTATTATGACAAAAAAAATTAAAATTATTAAACTCAAGATGGCTCTTGATAATTTTAAAGGAAATAAAATTATACTTCAAAGATTTGAAGATAAAAACGATTTGAAGTATGTTGTTGGACATTTGGATATGTTAAGAGCAAGTTTTTTTGAATCAGACAATTTACCATATAAATGGGAACCAAAATTGTCAAGATTTAATGGTAAAACAGTATATAATATAGTTTTTACTTTGACTGAAAAGGAAGACATTGATGATAAAACATCATTAAATGAACAATTTGAACATGTAGTTATGCATTATGAAAAAATTGTTCGTTATGGTCAACCAACATTTAACAATATAATGTCTGATGCAATTCAAAAAGCATTTAATAAATAATTAATAGTAAAACAGAGAATAATTGAATGTTATTCTCTGTTTTTATTTATTCTAAAAAATGGAGATAAAATGACAAAAAAAACTGTTATAAATGCACAAGATTCATTAAATTTAAAAGATACAAATAATTTTGAATCTATTGCTGAACAAAAATTAAAAGAATCAGGTATTGATTTAAATAGTATTGACTTTAAAGGATTAAAACCTTTAAAAAAAGAATGGTATAATGATATAATTCAAATTAATATTGATAAAATCCCAATTAAAGCATTAACATATAAACAGACAACAGATAATTCTTTTCATTTTACATTTGCAGATAAAAAGAATAGAAAAAAATTTTATTCATATTTTACTAAAGAAATTTTCAGATCAATTAATACATTTTTAAAAGATAAAGGTTTTAATATAAAAGAATATAATCGTATTT
Source organism: Fidelibacterota bacterium (assembly GCA_029931905.1). Lineage (GTDB taxonomy): Bacteria > Fidelibacterota > Fidelibacteria > Fidelibacterales > Fidelibacteraceae > TCS52. The sequence goes on along the minus strand of JAOZRH010000094.1, from coordinate 3,384 downwards.
TAGTTTTTGAAGTTTTTAATGATAAATTAACTTTAACTATAAGATACTAGAAAGGAAAAAAATTAATGGGATTTCCAAAACCAACTTCAACAACAATTGATCAACCAATTGTTGAACCAGCTATTGTAGGTTCAATACCAGCATTTAATAATATGCAATCTGAACCAGTACAACAGCCAATTGTTCAACAACCCGAATCTGTTCAAACACAACCTGAACCTGTTCAACAACCAATTGTTCAGCAACCTGAACCTGTACAAACACAACCTGAACCTGTACAAACACAACCTGAACCTGTTCAACAACCAATTGTTCAGCAACCTGAACCTGTACAAACACAACCTGAACCTGTTCAACAGCCAATTATTCAGCAACCTGAACCTGTACAAACACAAGCTAAACCTGATAATATACAATCATCTCCATTGACAACTACTTTTACTCCACAAAATAGTAATAACAATAACATAATTACAAATGTTACACCTGCTAAATTTGATGGTTTATTAAAAGTTTTAAATTTACTTACTGATAGTAATGATCCAATTATCATTAGTAAATCTCAAATTACAAAAAATTTATCATCTGGGGCAATAGTTAGTATGGATGTTAATGATGTTTTTGAAGAAGAAGTAGATTTACATATAGTAAATCCAAAAAAAAATATCAAATTATTTAAAACATTAAAAAATAATAATAACATTTATATTACAGAAGATGATGAAAATTCAAGATATATAATTATGAACGGCGAGGTTCGTTTATTTCTTCCAAAACAAGACGAATCAATTAAAGAATTTGAAAGTGAAATGCCTTCATTAGAAGGTGTTAAAAGTTTAGCAAGTATAAAATTAAATAAGGAAACTAAAACTATTATTGCTGAACTTGCGACTGGAGTTGATTATGTTGAATATTTATTTCAAGATGATCAAATGAAGGCAATACATATTCCTGAAACAGCAATCTATATTTTTGAAGATTTTATACACGAGAAACAAGCTTCAAAATTAGATGAAACAAATGCTGATTTAGCTTTACGAAGTACATCATTTTTACCCATTACTGCAGATAATTATGATTTAAATATTGGACAATTAAAAGATGGCTCATATTGTTCTTATATTATTTGTGATACCGGTTATATTAAAGTAAATATTTTTGAAGAATTAGAAGATACAACTGGTGGAAGTATATTTTAAATTAAAATTATTTTGGAGAATCAATTATGGACTTACAAACAATTGACAATGTTTTCTCAACATCATCAATACCATTTAATTACAATTATATTGATAAAGATGAAGAAGAAATAATGAATGAAAATATACAAGATCAATATATAAATTTTAATAATCTAGGGGTTAATCTTTTACAAGAAATAAAAGAACCTGAAATTAAATTAAATATCATTAAAGAATTAATTCAATATGTTAATCAAGAATATACTTCTGTTGTTAATTTTGAAAGTTTATTTGTTAAAGATATTGAAGAAATTGGTAGTTTTATATATGAATTTTTTTGTATAGATTGTTACAATATACTTTTTCCAAAATATATTGCATCAATTAATTGTAATAATCGACAAGAATTTGAAAATATTATCAATAATCAATATAATGTTGAAAGTTATAAATTTAAAAATTCATTTATTTTAATTATTAAATCTTATTTAAATCAAATGTTTAAATTATCAAAATTAGATCCTAAAATTAAAATTGATGTTCAATACAATAATATGATTAAGAAATTTTCATATTATATAGATTTAATGGAGTTTGGTCTTTCTAATAAATTTATTAATAACTATATATTTCCTCTTGTTAATAAACATTTTGAGGAGTTATATTGGAGATCAAATTAAAAAGTTATAATTTTTTATAAAATTATAAAGGGGAATAAATGTTAACTACAATAGGTTTTTTATTTGGTTGTTATATAGGGCATATTATTTATAAAACTATAGCAAACCAACATACAATTAATGGTTCAGATTCAGATTATAAACCTGAATATGGAAAAACAAAATTTGATCATAATGATCCATTTTTTGATGATTGTAAATAAAAAATCTTTTGGTAAATTCAAATTAATATAAAGAGGAAAATAGATGGAATTACTTGAGAAGTTTATTGATAAGATAAAAGAAAATGACAATTCTGAGTTAATGGAACTATATACACTTTTTAAAATAGATAGTGATGAAATTAAAGCAAAAATGTCAGCAATAAAAGATGAATTTGCTGAAAGAATGCATAAAATGAAAACAAATAAATTAATTATCGATGTTGATGGTGTTAATTGGCAATCATCATATCAGTCTACTACAAGAAAGAAAGTTGATTATTCAGCTCTTTTGGAAATTGTTGGAAATCATCAATATGAAGAAATAGTAGAAGAAAATAAATCAACATTTATAACAATACGTAAAGCACCAAGAAAGAAAAGAAGTAAAAAAACTCAACAAATGCCAGTTGAAGATAATAATTTAACACCACCAGTTGGAAACTTAGCTTAAAAATATATTATATAGAGATAGTAAATAATTATTATCTCTATATAAATTAAGGAATTATCATGGATGCAAGATTTAAATGTAGTGTATGTAATGGAGATCTAATAAGAACTCAAAAATCAAATAAAATTGAAATTATATATACATGTGTTAAATGTAAACGACAAACGACACAATTTGAAAATATTAAAATAATTGATATGGATAATGATAATAAACAAGTTTTATATGAATAATGTAAAAGGTTTTTTAAAAAAATGAATAGTCCATCGAAAGTAGTAATGGCTTTATCAGGAGGTTTAGATTCATCAACAATGTTAGCATATCTTATTAATTTAGGATATGACGTTGAATGTATAAACTTTGTTTATGGAAGTCAACATAATAAATATGAAATTGATTGTGCTCAAAAGATAGCTAAATATTATAAAGTACCATATAAATTATTTGATTTAACTTCTGCATTTTTAGGATTTAGAAGTAATTTATTATTAGATAATAATAAAGAAATTCCTGAAGGGCATTATGAAAATGAAACAATGTCTAAAACAGTAGTTCCAGGTCGAAATTCAATTTTTGCTATGGTACTTATGGGATATGCTGAAAGTATTGATGCTGGAAAAATAGCATTAGGTGTACATCGAGGCGATCATTGTGTCCCAGAAGATGAATTAATTATAACTGAATATGGTAAATTACCTATTAAATGGGTAGAAAAAAATATGAAAGTGTTATCACAAAATTTAAAAACTGGTGAAATTTCATATCAAAAAATTCTTAAAAAAATAAATAATGGATTACGAAAAGATATTTATAAAATAACTACAAAAGGTGGAAGATCTGTTGAATTAACAGGTAATCATAAAGTTTTT
>JAOZRH010000093.1 GCA_029931905.1 Fidelibacterota bacterium | reverse complement strand
TGAAAATAATAACAAACGGCGAGTAAACTCTCTCGCCGTTAAAATTAAACTTTATTCGTAAACAACTGCTATTGCATCATCTTCCGATGTTGCATTCATAACCTCTTGTTTCTTAGTATAATAACCAACAAGAATTGATCCCATTGTTATGTTTACTAACTTGTCAAAAGCATCAATACAAGTTTGTTTATCGTAATATGATTTTAAAGTCGACATATTTGCATCAACTGCTGTCTTCTCTTCAGTTGTAAGATCATCATAATGACCTTCAAACAATGTAACGCATTTAGCCAAATCTGCAATACAATCATTATCAGGTTCACACTTCTTACGTGAAATTTCTTTAAAAAGATTTATTTTAGCAAGTTTAACGGCAGCGAGTGTATCAGATACTGTGATCCCATGTGACTGCATCATTTCCGTAAACGTTGGAGGAGTTTCCCCATCCATCATCGGTTGAGGATCATAATTCATATAACAGTAACCGACAAGTTCATCCTCACTTAAACGGAATGCAGAAAACTTTCCTTCAATTAATGCCAATACTTTTGAAAGATCGTCACCAGAACCTGAAAGTATGCCAAAATGAACCTTACCGTCGGAAGCTATATCATCATAAGTTACACTCGGAAAGGTCTCTTCTAAATACTGGGGTAAGTACTCAGCACCAGTTAGTCCCCTACGAGCAGGTGTGTATTTAATGTAAAAGTTCGCCATTTGAACCTCCAAATATATTTGTTTCTGAAAACTCAAAAAAGATCAAGTTTTTTGTGTTAAAATTCCAGTTTTATGTTTCAAAAGTTGAAAAATCGTATTGTTTCTAAATAATCATATTTGAATCATCTGGGGTAGTTTTTTATATTTTTTAAATTTACAAATTCCAAAATTTATGCTTCAAAAGTTGAAAAATCAAGGGTTTTCATATGTATCTTATTGGTTCTACTTTTTTAAAAATTAGGATTTTTATAAATATTTGTTTTTATTATAAAAATCCGTTTTTGTGAGTTAAATTTTATGAAACATAATATGGTTTCATACTGTTTCGTATTGGCTTTAATTTTTTACGGGTTTGGGACGTCGAGCCAATATTATTTTTTATTATTTTTCAATTTTTGAAATTTTTTCATAAGATCAATTTTTGTAGTCTGTAAAACAATACAATTATTGTTTAGCTAACACTGAAATTAATTGAAATGTTCCGGTATAATTATCCGAAGCATTATTAGCATCGCGTGTAAGTTTTATAGCTATTGTATTAGTCGTTGTTGATAGAATAGAAGCTGGAACTTTCCCATTGATTAATGTAATCTCTGATAATGTATCAATATTAGAAGATGATGTTCCAATATTATCTATATTAGAGGCTTCTGGTGAAGCCTGATTCGGTGTATCTCCAGTATCTAGAGCCCATGCTTGTGTATTGAGAACTATAGTCTTTCCTTGATCATTTCCATTACATGAATATTCAAGAGTTAAATTAATATCCTGAGTATCATCCCACCCTGATGGAAATTTAAAAGAAAACCAAATAGCACCATCATTATCTGGATCGAAATCTGCTGCATCCAACATATTCCAAACTACACCACGATCAGCACCAGTCGCAACATCATCAAGTCTAAATTGATCTGGTCGAATGTCTATCTCATTAATAGCACCAGTACCAGATCCAGAACCTTCAGCTGCAACAGCACCCCAATCTGATCCATCAAAATATTTGAATGTTGCAGGAGAAGTATTAGTATCCAACCAATACTTTGAGGTATCTGATGGAGCAGTATTTCCAGCTATAATCTCATTAACACCACCAGCAATTGAAGTGATCTCCAACCAAGTTGGAGTAGTTGAGGTTAACATCCAAAGTGAATTATTATCCAGTTGTCGAGCTAATTTACCCACTTCTGCAGATGTAAAACCAGATGCAGAATTTCTATCAGTTTCATCTGCATATTCCCAAGCATGTGCAAAGTGAGAATCAGCTATTGGTAGATTCTTGTGAACTGCCATATTGTTCTCCTATTGTAAAGTTCTTGCTATTACGATATCATTATTATTCTCATAAATCAAATCTCCAGTGACAGTAACCAAAGGTTCACAACAACCAGTTTCTCCATCACCAAGAGTCACAGAAGAACCATCAGTTGGTACTGAAACCACAAGTTGCCAACCCTTAGTTTCATTATAATAGATCACTTCATAAAAACTATTATCTCCTTTAAGCTCAAGATGAGGTGATCCATTAATCGTTGTTCCATTACCATCAAGAGTTACTGGGTGAATCGAAAGATGACCACCAACATCTGAAATTGGAATACGAGATCCAATCATCGGTTGAGGTGGAAGTGTAAGAGTAAAAGGTTGGTTTAATGAATCAATTAATATAGCATCATATTGATTCAATTGTCGATTACTTGTCACAAGAGTCTTCAATCTATGAGACTTTTTAACAAGATTATTTAATATTAGAGCTAAATCCATATCTTATTTCTCCTTTAGAAAACCGTTACACTCCAACCAGAAACATCATTATTTGCATTATAGGTATAATACTTGATCCAAATAGTTTGACCAGAAACCGTTGCTGTTATTTGTGTAAGATCATCATGAGTATTATAGTGATGAGTTAACAAAAGCTGCTCACCACTTTGGAGAGTCGAAGTGATCGTTGATATGTTTCCTCGAGTATCATATGTTAGTTGACCAAGAGGAGAAAAGATTAAGAATGATTCATCAATAAAATTTCCATCCAAGAGTGAAGCTTCAGATGAAAATGGAGAAGGATACCATCCTTTAGTACCATTTGAATCAGTTGAATAATTATAATTCGGTCCTGGATCAACAACATCATTTTGAAGAGTTAGATTTAAAGTTTCGGAATCTGGTTGTGGAGTGAGAATCTGTTTCTGGAGAGAAGAATCTTCGGTAGTGATTTTATTTCTTAAATAATCCTTGTCAAGATCAGTTGGAGATATTGTCGATTTAGTATTTATAATACTAGATTGATCAAAATATTCATCTAGATTTTGTTCATCAGTTGGATTATAACCTTTTTTATAATAAGTTCGTCCGAGTATATTAATTGATTTAACTACATCATTGATCTCTTGAATATTTGTAATATCGTTTGAAGCATTTTTAGTAAATTCAATAATCGCTAAAATAATCCTATCTTTATTCCAATTCCATCCATCAGGTGAAACAACTGATCCTGTAGAATCAACATAGGAAAATTTAATTCTACAAGGATTTTCTTCTACGGTTTGTAAAAATTGATAATTCATATGAACAATAAGATAACCTGTATCGTCATATGGAGTTACATCTAATTCTAAATTTAGAACATTGTCATCTATCTGAATAAGAGTATAATCTAAAATAGCTAAACCAGCGTTTAAAGATACTTTGGCTAATGGTCCTTGTGATGTAATAGATAAAATATCAAAGTTTTTTAGTACTATATCGTTTCCAAATGTTCTTAGTAATTGATTTGAAACTCTAGATAAATATAATCTTGAATCAGATGTGTTGAAATCGAATAAACGTTGTTGGTAAGGATCGTTTATTCTTAATTGAAGGTTTGGTGTTATAGTAGCCATAATTTGATAGTTCCTTTTTTGATTTTATGTTTGATATAATATATATAATTGGGAAAATTTGTTGTGAAAAGAAAAAGGATAAAATGAAATAAGGGTGTGTAAGTTTTTGTGGGTTTAACGGCGAAGATCTAGAAGTTGATGGTGGAATGAATTTTAAAATTAGTAGAAAATATAAAGAAATATCTCGTTTAGAAAAAAACAGAATGGGAGGAGAAAAGATGAATAACATGTATATTATCGATGTAAATGATAAGATAAGAAAAACTCAATGTTTTTTCAGGGAATTTGAAAAACATAAAGTAGTTTGTTCAACATACAATATTGATGTTAAATATTTTGTAGAATATAATGAAAAAAATAGTATATGTATTTATGTTCCTATTATTCATAAGAAATCGAAAAAATATGAGACAATTATAGAAGGGTTTATGCCTACAGATATTAGTTATTTGATTAAAGTTAAAAAAGTTAAAGATGTTAAAATAATTAATGGAATTAAGATAATGATGATGAGATATTTAATATCTAAATGTTGATTAACGGCGAAGAATCATAATGATCTTTAAAAAACGACACCGTTGGAAAGGAGGTTTCTGAAAACCAACGGTGTCGTGGTGTAAGGAGGAGTATGACACTACCCTTCTACTTCTTTCTTACCTTTTTGTTTTGACGGAAGATGATCTGAATCAAATTTAGTGAGAAGTGTTTCAAATTCACCTATATGTGTTTTTTCTTCATTTGAAATATCTAATAATACTTCTTTAACTTTAGAATTGTTTATTATGGATGCTAACTTCTCATAAAGATTGGATGCTTTATATTCTTCTATAATACATATTCTAAGAATTTCAATTATTCTTTGTTTTTCATCTAAATCTTTTAGAGAATTAATATCATAATTTTCAAAAATATGTGATAAAGATTTCATATTCTTATTTTCCTTTATTTAAATATAAAAAAGGGACACTTACACATTAGCGGATTGATGGGGGGAGAAGGAGGTAAGATTGAGTAAGTGTCCCTAGGAGGAGAGAAGGAGACTTATGAAAGATTTTTATTTTAACGGCGAGATTTAAAAGAAATATTTGTCGAAACATTTGAACTAAATATTTCTATATAAAAATGGAAACTTTTGTTTCCGACATAATTTAAAAGAGAAAAAAATTTAGAACATATTCTTTAAAAAGGATTTTATATTTAAATGGTTAATAAAGATATTAAGTTGAAAAAGATGAAGGAGAATTCTATGAATTTATATTTGGAGGTTAATATATTAATATTAATCAATGATGATGAAGAAAAAGAAATTATCATTGGTGGTCGTATTAATTCAGCTGAAATTGATAGAGATTTTGACAATATTTTTTCTTGGAAAATGTTTGGTGAATTCAATACAGATCAATTAGTTCAATTTGATCAGAACTTAAAAAAATGGCTTAAACAAGTTAGCAAAACAAATATCAAATTCAAATATCAAAAAAATAATAACAAATTATATGGTTTAGCAAAAGTATCAAAAAAACTCAATTCTAGTGAAGATGATGAAATATTTGGATTTCAAATTGATAAAATAATATGTTTAAATACAAAACATATTATTGGTATAGGAGTAGAAAAATTCGAAGGTAGATTAATTGAAATAGAAGAAATACCAGAAGATAACTTTTTTAGAATGAAGAATTATTTTAGTAAGAAAACAGTAATGGATTATTGAAAAATGACCAACTTATTAATTTTAAATAATGATCAACAAATTAGTACTTGTGTTACATCTGATTTACAAATTGATTCTCAATATAATTTTTCATGTCGAGGTATTAGTGTTCCATTAATAGGTGAACATATACTAGATGTTTATGACTTTTTGAAAAAAAATGTTGTTGAGAGAAAAAAAGAAAAGAATGTTAATATACTAGAATACGCAATTTTAAAAGATTCTAATTTTGAATGTGAATGGAAATATTGTAGAATTTCGAATTGTAAAAAAGTAGATAAAAATAATTTTAGTTTTATAGATTTTAACGGCAAAATTTTAGAAGTTCAGGATTTCTCTTATATATCTTATAGTCACTTTTTAGTCAACATCAAAAAAATGGTGATTCAAAATGTATGATTGGATACTTATTCTAAACAATGAAGAGACGGTAGTTTTTGTAGTTAATGAAATTACTCTTGATACAGATACGTCTTTCATTGCAATGTGTCAGATTTTTTCCGAACGCTTAGATCTTAGAAAAGTAATTAAAGGTTTAAAGACCGTAGAAAAAGTTGAAACTAAAAAAATTCAAAACAATAACTGTTATGGTAGATTACATCTTAACAGTCGACAAAGATGGATTCAAATATTGTCTATCAATCATGAATCAAATCATAATTTGAATTTCTATGAAATTCATGGTAAGATGATTGAACTTGAGAATGTTCCTAACAATATATATCAACAATTTAGTTTAGCTATTAATAAAGAACTTATTAAATCTTGTTAAAGGAGAGAGAAATGTACTTTCAAATTTCATTTGTAACTCCGAAAGAAAATCAAAAACATATTGTAGGATTAGTTGATGACTGTGGTATTGATTTTTTAGAGAATTTGATCAAAGATTATAATTTAAAAAAATTCTCTATTGATCAATATATTTTTAATATTTCATGTCCAAGTTGGAATAATAGAAGATATGATATTGTTATCAAAGATATTGAATTACTTAAAAAAATTGAAAAATTCAAATTTAGAAGTTTAATATCTGTAACTGTTCCTGAAGGGTTTTTGGGAAAGTATTATAATATCCAAATTGAAAAAATATATGAAGAAAAATGGTACTTCTTTGGTTGTCATTCAGGTTATAAAATATACCATATGATGGATGACGATAAACTAATTGAAGATTGGATTAACGATGGATGTCCAAAATACTGGAATGTCGATATTGAGAAAGAAAAACTGATTAAGAAAAAGAAATATACATTTATTTTTAATAACGGCGACGATAGTTTAAGTTTCAAAGGTTATAATTTATTAGAAGCTTTAGAAAGGTTTTTAATTATCAGAACGTCAACACAATGGGATTATAACATTAGCCCAAATTATGTTAATGTTTTACAAAATATCGATCGAATAGAATGTGAAGAGGTGAAAAATGAAAATTGAAAGAGAGAAAAATATTATCACAATTTCGGACGAAGATTTTAAATTCGAAATTCCTGTTGAAAATTTCACAAACGTAACAAGAGAAAGTTATTTGATTGTTTTGAAATTGTGTACGCAACAAATTGATTTCACAATAGAAATCGATTGTAAAACACAAGAAGAAATTGAGCATATTTGGTCTACTATTTTTGGAGACCTAAAATAGTTTGTTTGGTGGTAGACAAAAATTCTACCACCAACCATTTTATATTCATATTTTTCATAAAGAAATATTTAGTAAAATATTAAAAAGGAGAGAATTATGAAAATAACAAAAAAAGGTTGTTGTGTTCAAATCGAATACAACGATCTTAACATGGAAGTGCCGATTAAATCAATAATTGGTATTAAGTTGGTGAATAAAAAAGGAATCAAACTTGAAATAGCAGAACCTAAGTTCTGCTTTGATTTGGAACTCAAGTTTGACTCTATTGATGATGCTCGTCTTGCCTGGTACCAGATTATGGCAAGCTGTATTGATCATCACTAGGGAGGAACATATGGAGGAAAAAATTACCTTTGTAAGTTTATTACTAAAACAACTCACAGAAGAGCAATCAAATAATGAGCTGGAACATTTCGTCCAGCAAAAAAATATTTACTGGATGTTGAGAGAAATTCTCAAAATCCAATAGATGTTTGAGGGTTCACCGAAAAGTGAACCCTCTTATTTTTTTGAAAGGAGATTAAAGTGGAAAAAGAAAAAATGAACTGGGGTGAATATTTTAATTATATTAATGTTTTAAGAAAAAAAATGGAAAAAAGAATAGAAAATGAATCTATATTTCTTGGCGTAGGAAGAGGTGGATTAATTCCATTAAGTATATTAAGTCATAGTTTTAATATAGAAAGAGTATATCATGTTGGATTAAAAAATACTCGATGGGATAAAAGTAGTAATAGTAGTAGAATTATAGAATATAGTAGTGTAAAATGTTTAGGTGCTATGATTGGTGGTAGAAGGTTATTTATAATTGACGATTTAATAGATAGTGGAGAAAGTGTCAATTATATTATTACAAATTATGGAGTTTATTGTAAGGATATTATAATTTGTTGTTTAATAGATAAAATTTATAATAATGATTTAAGA
>JAOZRH010000092.1 GCA_029931905.1 Fidelibacterota bacterium | reverse complement strand
AACTTTTCAAGCAATTTCACATCGTATCGAGTTTTGTGGTGAAGTAAATGGGGTAAAATTTTATAACGATTCAAAAGCAACAAATACTGATTCTGTAAAAGTTGCACTAAAGAGTTTTGATACTCCTATTCACCTGATATTAGGTGGTAAAGATAAAGATACAAATTTTGCTGAATTACAAAATTTAATTGATGAAAAAGTAAAAATTATTTACACAATCGGAGAAACGGCAAAAAAAATTAATTCACAACTTAAAAATACAAAAATAATTAACTCTGAAAAATTAGAAATTGCAGTAAAAGATGCTTTCCATAATTCAAAAGAAAATGAAATAATACTCCTATCCCCTGCATGTTCAAGTTATGATCAATATCTAAATTTTGAAAAAAGAGGCGAACATTTTAAAAATATTTACCAAAATATTAAAGAACAACGATGAAAATGAATGATGAAATAAAAAACCCACGAATTGTAAAAATATTTGTTATCGCACTCCTATTAATAATAGGGTTTGGAATGATTATGCAATATTCTGCAAGTAATAAAATAGCTTTAGAAAAAACCGGATCAAGTTCATATTTCTTATTACTACATTTGAAAAGGTTATTGATATCAACTTTAGTATTTTTATCATTATTAGTTATAGATTACAAAAAATTTAAAAAAATCATAGGTGTTTTATTTTTTATTACACTTGCTATTGTAATCACACCACTATTAAAAAAAATAGCCACCAATTCTTCATTTCCTGCCCGTTGGCTATCACTTGGAGTAATATCAATCCAAACCAGTGAAGTTGCCAGATTGTTTTTGATATTATTTTTAGCAAATTATATAAGTAAACATCACTCTAAAATTGAAGATTTTAAACACGGATTTATGCCTGCTTTTGGAATAATTATAATATTTATAGCTTTGATTGCACTTCAACCGGATTTTTCTTCATCAGTAATTATCTATTTCATTTGTATGATTATTTTGTATATAGGTGGTGCAAAATTTTTACATATTTTGGGTGTATCGTCTATTATGAGTGTATTTGGTTTAATTTATGTTAGAATTTCTCCATATAGATGGCAAAGAATCTTAACTTTTTTTGATTCTTCAAACACAAAACAAGATGGATATCAAATTCATCAATCATTAATTAGTTTGTCTAATGGTGGTTTTTTGGGACAGGGTTTTGGAAATAGCATGGGAAAAAATTTATATCTACCAGAAGCTCACACAGATTTCATTTTTTCCATTATTGGCGAAGAACTTGGATTTTTTGGAACTGCATCATTCATCATTGCATTTTGTGTTTTATTTTACACAATGCACCAAATTGCTAAACTTATTGAAAATAAATTTGGACAAATAATATTTTTTTCTACAGCATTATCAATGTTTATTTATGCACTATTTAATGTTGCTGTATGTTCAGGAATAGGCCCTGTTACTGGATTGCCAATGCCTTTTGTTAGTTATTCAGGTTCTCAAATTTTAATTAATAGTGCTTTATTAGGAATTGTATTTAATATTTATTTGCAAGAAAGGAAATCAATTAAATGGGTAAAATAAATAAAAAAATTACAATTGTTGTAACTGGTGGTGGTACTGGTGGACATTATTATCCAGCAATGTCAATTATTGATGGTATTACTTCACAATTCAACAAATATTTTCCAAATAACACATTGAAAATATATTATATTGGTTCACAATATGGACTTGAAAAAACATTAATTCAAAGGACAGAAATATCATATTCTTTATTGAAAATTAAAGGATTAGCTAGGACTTTAAATGCAAAATCAATATTAAACAATATACTACTTCCTTTCAAAATTATTTCTTCAATGAGAAAAGTCAACAAAATATTTAACGAATTAAATGTTGATGCTGTGATAGGAACTGGTGGTTATGTAACAGCAATTCCGGGAAAAATTGCAATTAAAAAAAATATCCCACTTTATTTACAAGAACAAAATGGTTATCCAGGACTAACTACAAGAATGTTATCAAAAAAAGCTAAAATTATTTTTTATGCTTATGAAGAAATAAAAAAATACCTTTCTGATGATACAAATTTAATTAAATCTGGAAATCCTACTCAAGATAGTATTAAAAAAATTAAAAAATCAGATGCGATTGTACCATTTCATCTTTCAAAAAATAAATTTACAATTTTTATTTTTGGTGGCAGTCAAGGTTCAAGAAATATAAATAATATTTTTTTACAAAATATTGAAACAATTATTAAAAAATACAAAGTACAATTTATTTGGCAAACTGGAATTAACAATTATTCTGAAATAAAAGAAAAATTAGGTGATAAATTATCAATATTTTTGACTCCTTATATATACAATATGTCAGAAGCTTATTCTTCTGCAGATTTAATTGTTGCACGAGCAGGCGCCTTAACAATTGCTGAAATTAAAAAAATGCAAGTTCCATCACTATTAATTCCACTCCCATCAGCGGCCGCAAATCATCAATTAATTAATGCAAAATCATTAGAAAAAATCGGTGCAGCGACTATATTAGAGGAAAAAAATCTAAATAGTGATAATTTGATATCTGCAATCGGAACACTTATTAATGATAAGAAAAAAATTGATAATATGAAAAATGTATTAGAGAATAATGAATTATTAGATTCAATGAATATAATTTCAAAATCAATACTAACTGATTTAAAAAACAACAGAGAATAGAATGAACGATATAAATTTAAAAGAAGTAAAAAATATTTTTATGATTGGAATTGGTGGAATTGGAATGAGTGCTATTGCAAAAATTCTACAACAAAAGGGATATTTTGTAAGTGGATCTGATGCTTATGAATCTGAAAACACCAAACAACTTGAAAAACTTGGAGTAAAAATATATATTGGTCATTCTTCAAAAAATATTATTAATCAAGATATAATAGTTTATAGCAGTGCTATTAAAAAAAATAATCCAGAAATGATTGAAGCAAATAATCAAAATACTCCCACAATCCGAAGAGCAGAATTTTTGGGGGAATTACTCAAACTTTGGAGATATAGCATCGGAGTCGCTGGAACACATGGTAAAACAACGACTTCATCAATGATGAGCATTGCATTTATGGAATCTGATTATAACCCAACATTTATTATTGGCGGAATTCTTCAAAATGTAAATACCAATTCAATGCTTGGCAATAGTGATTATATAATTTATGAAGCTGATGAATATGATAGAACTTTTCTTGCACTCCCTCCTACTTACTCAATAATTACAAATATTGAAATGGATCACTCTGATATATATTCAGATATTGAAGATATGAAAGACACATTTTTAAAATATGCAAATTCAACTTCTAAAAATGGATTTGTTGTTCTTTGTATTGATGATGAAAATATTCAAAATATTGCACCTCAAATAAATAGACAAATTATTTCATACGGTTTTGATAAAAATGCAGATTATAGAATTGAAGTTTCTGAAATTCAAGAATATCACTCTATTTTTAAAATATTTCATGAAAATATATTATTAGAAACATTTAAATTAAATGCACTTGGTGATTTTAACATAAAAAATGCAACCGCAGTAATTGCATTATCTCATCAATTACAAATTCCACTTGATAAAATAAAAGCTGGATTAATTAAATATACTGGTGTTCAGCGTCGGTTTGAAATTAAATACAACATTGATAATATTGTATTTATAGATGATTATGCCCACCATCCTTCAGAAATACTTGTCACATTAGAATCAACAAAAGTTGCATTTCCAAATAAAAGAATCGTTGCAATATTCCAACCACATCTATTTAGTCGTACAAAAGATTTTTATAAACAATTTGCGGAATCTCTTTCAATTGCAGATGTTATTACGGTTATAGATATATATCCAGCAAGAGAAAAACCAATGAAAGGTGTCACAAGTAAATTAATTACTGATATTATTGAAAATTCTGGACACAAAGATGTTTCTTATATTCCACAAAAAGAAGAAATGGAGAAAAAAATCGCCTCAATATTAAAGGAAAACGATATTGTAATTTCTCTTGGTGCCGGTGATATTAATATGTCGTTAAAAAATATTTATAATAATTACAAATGGATTCAGAGTAATAAATGAACAATAATAAATCAAATAAACCGAAAAAATTATATACTTTAATTATTATCTTTATAGGAATATTAATATTATCTATTATCTATGCAAACAATCAATTTGTTTTTCTAATAAATGAAATATCTGTATCTGGGAATAAAGAACTAACCAAAAATGAAGTTATTAATATTAGTGAAATCAATAAAGGTATGAACATATTTTCTACAAATATTGGAAATACTATAAATAAATTAAAAGATGAACCATATATTAGATATGCTTTTGTAAGTAGAACATTTCCAAACAAAATAGTGATAAATATTTTAGAAAGAGAGCCCGTGGCTTTAATATCAATGGATGAAATTTATTCTTTTGATATTAGTGGCGTTTTACTTTCACGACCAACAAAATCCACAAAAAATTTACCTAAAATTACGGGTATTGAATCCGTTTACAAATTTGAATTTGGAAAATCTACAATTCATGCACAAATTAGACAAGGTGTAGATATTATTGGGCAGATTAACAATTCTTATAAAGAAATACAAGATTTTATCTCCGAATTACATTGGGATAGAAAATATAAAGAATGGACAATTATTAGCAAAAAATATAATCCATTAATCAAGTTAGGAGCAGATGATTTTCATTCTAAATTATATGCATTGAATAGTTATTTAGAACAGAATCATGAAGATAATAAAATTAATAAATTAAAATATATTGATTTAAGATTTAAAAATCAATTAATTGTAAAATAGTGATGGTAAATACTATGAGTGAAAACAGAATAATATGTGGATTGGATATCGGAACAACAAAGATATGTGCAATTATTGGTGAATATAATCCAGATAATAATAGTTATAAAATTATTGGAATTGGAAAATCACCATCTCACGGATTACGAAAAGGTATTGTAATTGATATTGAAAAAACAACAAAATCAATTCTTGAAGCATTAAGAAAAGCACAAAAACATACGGAACATACAATAACTGGCGTAACAATTGGTATTACCGGCAATCATATACGAAGTTTAAATTCTAATTCTACAATAACAATTAGTCACAAAGGCGATGATGTAATTCACGATGCTGAAATCGATGAATCAGATATTGAAAGAGCGTTAGATGCTGTAAAATCAATACATGTTGGAGTTGATAGAGAGGTTATACATACACTGCCACAAAAATATTTTGTTGACAATCAAAAAGAAATAGACAATCCTGTAGGGATGTCTGGAAATAAACTAACTATTAATGCTCTTATAATTACAGCAACAATAAATAATGTTAAAAATTTAGTTCGAAGTGTTCAAGCTACTGGATTAAATGTAAATGGTATAGTTTTAGAATCATTATCATCAGCCGAAGCGGTTTTAACTAAAGATCAGAAAGAACTGGGAGTAGCATTAATAGATATTGGTGGTGGAACAACAGATATAACAGTATATCAAGATGGTGATGTTAAATATGCTGGTGTAATTGAATATGCTGGTTCCATTATTACTAGAGATATCGCATCTCTGATTCAAACATCGTTTATTGAAGCAGAAAGAATAAAAACAAAATATGCATGTGCCTCTACTTCATTATCAAATAAAAATGAAAAAGTTGATATCACAGTTAAATCATTAAATGGAAAAGATGAAATAAAATTAAATTCACATCAATTATCTTTGTATGTAGAAGCTCGTATAGAAGAAATTTTAACATTATCTAAAACAGAAATTGAAAAATATATTGATATAAAAAAATTAAGTGGAGGAGTAATTTTTACTGGTGGTGGTGCATTACTTAAAGGACTTAATGAAGCAAATAAAAAAATATTCGGTGTTCAAAGTCAAATTGGTTATCCAAATAGATTGTTGGGATTAGAAAACAAAGATTTAAATCCTGAATATTCTACAGCAATAGGATTATTGCACTGGGCAAAAAAAGATAAAAGAAATCAAGTAATAAGATCATTAAAAGCTGGTATAACAATATGGGATAAAATTATAGATTTTTTTACAAATATAATACAACAATTTTTTTAACAAGGAGAAATTATGTTATTTACATATGATGAAGTAAACGATTCAAGTGCAAAAATAAAAATAGTTGGAGTAGGTGGAGCTGGCGGTAATGCAATAAATAGAATGATAGACAATAATTTATTGGGTGTAGAATTTATTGCTGTAAATACAGATGCTCAAGCATTAAATTACAGTCAAGCTGAAATGAAAATTCAAATTGGACATGAATTAACAAAAGGATTAGGTGCTGGTGCAAAATTAGAAGTTGGTTCTAAAGCAGCACTTGAAAGCAAAGATACACTTATTCAAGCATTAGAAGGTGCAGATTTGGTTTTTATTGCAGCAGGAATGGGTGGCGGAACCGGAACTGGAGCAGCACCAATAATTTCACAAATTTCAAAAGATCTTGGAGCTCTAACAATTGGAATAGTTACTAAACCATTTGTTTTTGAAGGTCCAAGCAGATCAAAAAGAGCAGAAAAAGGAATAGAAGATTTAAGAAAAAGCGTAGATACTTTAATTATTGTGCCAAATGAAAAATTAATTAATATTGTTGATGATAGTACACAAATTGAAGAAGCTTTTTCAGAAGCTGACTCAATTTTATATCAAGCCACAAGTGGTATTTCTAATCTTATTACTCAAAATGGATTAATTAATCTTGACTTTGCCGATGTAAATACAATAATGAGAAACATGGGCGATGCAATGATTGGCACAGGAACTGCAAAAGGTGAATCACGAGCTGTTATGGCTGCATCTATGGCAATATCTAGTCCCCTATTAGACGATATCACTATTAATGGTGCAAAGGGTGTATTAATTAATTTTACTGGTGGACATGATATGAGATTAACAGAAGTAAACGATGCTGCAAAAATAATTCAAAAAGAAGTTGGTGACAAAGCTGACATTATTTTTGGTACAGTAATAGATCCAACTATTGTTGGTGATATTCAAATAACAGTAATTGCTACAGGGTTTAATAATATTATTGCCAAAAATACAATGGAAAACATACATCAAATAGAAACACAAAAATTACCAGATATTCCAAAACCTACAAATATATTTTTTGGTGAATTAGAAGAAGAAACAAGTAAACCAAATATAATTAATCACACTAATCTTTTTGAACAAAATATGATTGTTGATAAAGATAATTTAGACATTCCAGCATATCTAAGATTGCATGCAAAATAAAAAAAATGATATCTAAATTACTTTTTCTTATATTGACTATTGACTAAATATTATTTTGTTATATTTGAAAAACATCCGTTTTCGATAAAATATAAACATTCTTGGAATGTATCTTCATAAAACAATATTGGCGTATGAGCATGTCTTAACAGTATAAAATCCTCCGCTCCTTGTAAAAATGTTTCATCAACTCGCACATCTCCATCATTATCCGCATTAATGAGTGGATTATATCCTTTTTCATCTTTTTTTCCACCGGCAATGATTCCAAATTCACAATTTGGCGAAGAAAGTGATTTATAATGAGAATCGGAAGTTGTTAATAATTCTTGTCCAGGAGTTTTGGTTATCCACTTATAAATAAATAAATTATTTAGAACATCGGCGAATTCTGCACCTTGATTTGGTGGTGCAATCATTACCCATCTAATTATCTTCAAAGTCGAATCATAACTTTCCATTTCTCTTCCAACAAGATTACCCATACTATGACTTACTAAATAAAATTCCTTATTTTTGATATTATCATTTAACCATTTTGCAAATTCAACGCCTTGTTTATGAATATTCTTTTTTGTAGAACGATATCCATA
>JAOZRH010000264.1 GCA_029931905.1 Fidelibacterota bacterium | reverse complement strand
GTTACACCTATGGATTATAAATTGGAAAATGCTTATCCAAATCCATTTAATCCAACTACTACAATTCAATATACATTGCCAATTAATAAAGAAATCTCACTTATTGTTTTCAATGAATTAGGACAAAAAGTTGTTACATTGATTGATAATGAAAAACAAAATAGTGGAACTTATGAAATTTCTTGGAATGGTGTTAATGCTGAAGGTAATCAAGTTGCTTCTGGTGTTTATTTCTATATGTTAAAATATGGAAATTATAGTCAAACGAAGAAAGTAACATTTTTGAAATAAGAATTTCTTATTCATTAAGTGGGAAGTTTAATTTAGCTTCCCACTTTTTTATAAAATAAAAATAGAAAAATCTAAATTAGGAAAGATTTATGCTAAAAATAATTAATAGGCTGACGATAGTAATAATATTTTCGTTATTTGTGGCGATTTCTTATTTGTTAGGTGGTGTTGGTGGAAAAATTAATGGAACTGTTGAACAAGCAGACAATGGAGATCCTGTTATAGGTGCAAATGTTATTATTACTGGTGAAAGCATGGGAGCCGCATGTGATGGCAACGGATATTATAGTATTTTAAATATTCCTCCCGGAACCTATGAAATAATGGCAACTGCAATTGGATATAAAACCATAAAAATGCAAAATGTTCGCATAACTGTAGATGAAACCACCACAATCAACTTTACATTAGAAACTTCCGTAATAAAAGGAGATGAGGTTGTAGTTATTGCAGACAGACCAATGGTAAAGAAGGATTTGACATCTTCAAAAGTTACTGTAAGTGATGAAGATTTAAAGTTAGCACCAGTAGAAAGCTTTAAAGAGCTTTTGACTACCAAAGCCGGAGTTACTACTGGTAATGATGGGTCACTTCATATTAGAGGTGGTCGTTCGAGTGAAGTTCAGTATATGATAGATGGAATTCCAGTATCAAGTGATGTTGGATTATCGTTATCAAAAAATGTTATATCAGAATTAACTTTAATTTCTGGTACATTTAATGCTGAATATGGAAAGGCAATGAGTGGTATTGTAAATATTGCTACTAAAGAAGGTGCAAAACATTATGAAGGAAATTTAAGTTATCAGTTAGGTGATATGTATTCAACTAACACAGATTTATTTACAGATATTGATGAGTTTTCTCCCACTACATTTACAAAATTAGATTTCGATGTTAGTGGACCTGTTCCAATATTACCAAAGAGTTCATTTTTTATTACAGGAACTTTTAGTGGTTCTGATGGATGGCTTTATGGAGTTAGGGAACACAATACAATGGATTCATATTCTTTTGTGGGAGATGATTGGAATATTTTAATGACTGGTGATAGCGAGCGTGTTGCGATGAACACAAATTCTTCAAGGAAATTAATGTTTAAATTTGCTATGAAACCTTTTGATAAAACAAAGATAGTATATCAATTTAATGGAAACGATGGTGAGTGGCAAAATTATGTTCATCGTTGGAAATATAATCCAGATGGACGATATAATCATGAAAGTAGAAATTATTTACATGCTTTACATTTTACTCAAACAGTTTCCGAAAAAACTTATTTCACATTAAAAGGTTCATATAAAGACCATTATGCAGAAGATTATTTACATAAAATTGATCCGTTTACTTGGAATGAAGACATTGATGGTGATGGTAGAATTGATACATTATCTCATACAAGTGGATTTTCTGAAGATTTAAATGGAAATGGTGTCCTTGATGAGGGACTTACAATAGATTGGGATTTTATTAAAAAATATGGTGCTTTTATTCCAAATGATTATTGGTATGAAGCTCAAATTAATGATTCAGTTTCTGTTAATGTTCCTAATTATGTTCCTAATGAAGGTAGAAGAGATGTTCCAGCATATCATTTTTATTATGGTGGACAACAGATGGGATATTATATAAGTGATTATCAGACATATACAGGAAAATTTGATTTAACATCTCAAATTTCAAAATCACATCAAATTCGTACGGGAATGGAATATAATTATTATGATAGACGCATAATTAATTCGACAATTGAATTAAGTAGCAGAACCCAATGGATTCCATATATTCCTAGTAATGAATATGCAGGGCATGATAATTATACGAGAAATCCTTATGATTTTT
>JAOZRH010000263.1 GCA_029931905.1 Fidelibacterota bacterium | reverse complement strand
GCAAAATCTTCATTCCTGCCTCATTATATTCTACCGCAGGTAATAATCCAACTATTTTTCCTTTTCCTACAAAAAATAATGAATGATCTTTAAATTTATCTTTGGGATGATAATTTATAAATTTTCTCTCTTGAAACATCGTGCCATTATTGGAATCATTTACAAAATTATCCCAATCATTTTCCATGTTATTCTTAAATTTTATTACTTCAATCATATCTCACTTTCTTCTTTTTTGTATATTTTTCCAAGTTCTAATATTCTCTAAAAGTTCCTCTTTAGATTTTACAAAATTTACTTTTGTAGGCAAGGATTCTATAAAATATTTTCCATATTGTTTAAAACTTAATCTATTATCTAAAAATAAAGCAATTCCTTTATCTTGTTTTGAACGAATTAATCTCCCAAATCCTTGTTTAAATTTTATTATTGCTTCTGGAACAGAGTAACTCATAAATGGATTTCCACCATCTTTTTGAATTTTTTCAGAAATTGCTTGAACAACAGGTTCGTTTGGAACTGCAAATGGCAACTTCAACATTGCAAGCATTTCTAATGAATCACCCGGAATGTCAATTCCTTCCCAAAAAGATTCAGTTCCAACAAGTGTCCCATTACCAAAATCCTTAAACTTTTTTAACAGTCCAGTTCTTGAAGCAGAACCAATTTGATAAATTAAAGGAATGTTTGCATTACGATATTGATTTTTCATATTGTCAACAAGAGTTGTAATAGAAAAATATGAAGTTGTCAAAACAAGCGAGCCAAAATAAAATTCTTTATTTATTTCACAAATTAATTCAGCTACATTTCTATCAAACTGAACTGTGCCAGGTTTTCCTAAAAATGTTGCCACCCAAATTGAACTCTGTTTTTCATAATCAAATGGTGATTGATATTTATGAGTTAACAATCTATCATCTTCAATTCTATCAAATCCGCTTGTTTTTAGAAAATATTTAAATCTATTTGCTATGGCAATTGTTGCAGAAGTCGCTATAATTGAATATTTATTTTTCAATATTTTATTGTAAATATCTTCACCAACTTCCACAGGAGATGCCTTTATTCTAATGTTTAAACTACTTATATCTTTAGGAATTTCATACCAATAAACCCAATCTTCTTTATCTGCTGTAAGTATAAATTTAATATTATCCGCAACTTCAGATAATTCTCTTGTTTGCATTATTATCTTTTCATAATCATCTTTTATTGCATCTTGCTCATCTAAAGAAAGATTTTTTAATTCAATTAAAAAAGTATCAAACTCTTTCTTAATATCACCAATAATTGACAAGTATTTTTTATAACTTTTCAATTCTATAAATGGATTATTTCCCTCTTTATATCGTAATTTTAATAGATATTTTTGATCAGTAGGTCTAACAGCTAAATTAATATATTCCAAAAATTCTTTATAAAATTTTGTATTTATTTTTAAGATTTTTTCAATCAGATTTTCAATTTTAGATATTCTTTGAATTATAATTTCTTCGTTTTCTTTTCTCCACTCCGCCCTTTTACCAACAACTCTGGACATATCAACCAATGATCCGTAATTTTCTTTTCCTTGTTTATAGAATTTTTCCAATATCTGAGAAACAACCCATGGTGATATTTCTTTTGCAAAATATTGATATGCACTTTTTACAAGATTATGTGTTTCATCAATTATTAGAATTGGTGAATTTGGGAACATACTTTTTTCATTCGAGGCATCACTCAACAATAATGAATGATTAATAATAATCAAATTTGCAGAATAACTTAACCTTCTAATTTTTCCTAAAAAACAGCCACCATGATCGGCACATCTTTTTGTTGTACAATATCCTGGTTCACTGCAAAGCATACTCCACAATTTACTATTAAATTTTTTCCTAAAACCACTATTTTCTTCAATATCTCCGGTATTTGTTTCTCTTAACCAAACAATTAATGGTAAAATATTTATTCTATCATCGAAATGAATATGTTCATCGATATTTGTGTAGATATAATGCCATTTAGTCAAACAAATATAATTATTTCTACCTTTTAATATTATTGCATTAAAATCTTTATCAATATTTTTACTTATAAATGGAATTTCTTTGTTAAATAATTGATCTTGAAGGTTTTTCGTATTTGATGAT
>JAOZRH010000091.1 GCA_029931905.1 Fidelibacterota bacterium | reverse complement strand
AAGAAGAAGAACGAGGAACAAGGTCAAGGTTAAGAAATATTAAACTACTTTGTAGTTTTCTATATGGTGGTATTCTTTTTCTATGGGTTTCACCCATAGTTATTGATATTTAACCGCTTTGCGGTTTTTTTTTCCAAACAATAATTATTCTTTTTTGCCTCCTTAGTGAATTCTTTGTGTCCTTCGTGGTTAAATATTTCTAATTGACTTCGTCGGTCTTCGACTCGTAATTCGTAATTCGTAATTAATATTGCGGAAGAGCCGGGATTTGAACCCGGGATACCGCTCAACACGATATACACGATTTCCAATCGTGCTCCTTAAGCCACTCAGACACTCTTCCAAGTATTTAATTTAATTTTCAAATACCGCTAAATATAAATAATTAAATTTACAAATCAACAAATTATTTTAGTATTTTAAATTCAAATTATTATACTTACATTTTGGCGTGGTTGAAGTTTTAATATAATGGAGAAATAATGGAAAATACACTTATTACGAATCCTTTTGGTCTATTAGCTGTATTACTGGCTATTCCAGCAATAATATTTATGGTAAAATCAAATACAAAATTTGGTGCAAAATTGTTTGGTGTTGTTCCAGCATTAGTTTTCGCTTATTTTGTGCCGACATTATTGACATTTTTCAATATTATTCCACCGGAATCTACAATTTATAGTCAAATTAAAACATTTGTTTTACCAGCGAGTTTGTTATTATTAACTTTGGCCGTTGATATTAAAGGAATTCTAAAATTAGGGAAAAAAGCGGTGATAATGTTTTTAACTGGTACATTTGGTGTAGTAATTGGTGGACCAATTTCATTGTTAATATTTAGAAATCATTTGCCTGAAGGCGTGTGGAGAGGAATGTCTGCCTTAGCTGGTTCTTGGATTGGTGGTGGAGCTAATTTTATAGCAATAGGTCAATCTGTAAATGCTACTTCAGAAATGATGGGTATGATGATTGTTGTTGATGTGTTGGCTGCAAATATTTTAACTGGTGCGTTATTATTTTTTGCCGGAAAATATGAAAAGATTGATAAAAAACTTGGTGCGGATAATTCTGCAATCCATGAATTGAAAGATAAGGTAATTGCATTTAGAGAAAAAACAATGAGAATTGCAACGACTACAGATTATATGGTTTTGTTGGCTCTTGGATTTGGCGGATCTTTTGTAGCATATAAATTGGGAATGTTATTGCCTGAAATTGGTGAAATTGTTTCTCATTCAACTTGGAAAGTGATTATTATTACCTCTTTGGGAGTTATATTTTCATTTACAAGAATTAAAAATTATGAAGGTGCTGGTGCTTCAAAATTAGGAACTGTTATGTTATATTTATTGATTGGAGTAATTGGTGCAAGTGCAGATTTAAAAGCAATTTTAGAATATCCAATGTTGTTTGCTATGAGTTTAACTTGGATTTCTATTCATGTCATTATAATGTTAATTGTTATGAAATTGATTAAAGCTCCATTATTTTTTATGGCTGTAGGTTCACAGGCGAATATTGGTGGTGCTGCTTCGGCTCCAATTGTTGCCTCTGCTTTTCATCCAGCTTTGGCATCTGTTGGTGTTATGTTAGGAATTGCCGGATATGTGCTTGGAACTTATGCAGCATTATTTTGTGCAACTTTATTGCAATTAGTACATTAATTTAAAAAAAAAGGAAAATATGATTTATATAATATCAACAATAGTTGTTTTGGGAATATTAGTTTTTGTTCACGAATTGGGACATTTTATTGCGGCTAAGCTTGTAGGAATACGAGTTGAAACATTTTCACTTGGTTTTCCACCAAAGATTGTAAGTAAAAAATACGGTGAAACAGAGTATTGTCTTTCTTGGATTCCACTTGGTGGATATGTAAAATTGGCGGGAATGATGGATGAGAGTATGGATAATGAATTTGTTAGCGAGCCAATAAAAGATTATGAATACAGAGCAAAAAAGTGGTGGGAAAAAGTATTTGTAACAAGTGCTGGTGTAATCATGAACTTATTACTTGCTGTTTTGATTTTTACAATATTTACATTTCAAACTGGAATTCCAAATGAAATTAACGATCCAATAATTAATGGAATTGCAAAGGGAATGCCTGCCGAAAAAGCTGGTTTGCAAAGTGGTGATGAAATAAAATCTATTAATGGATATGAGATAGAAAAATGGGCAGATATGACAGAAATGATTCATAATTGCCCTAATCAAGAAATTTTATTGGAATATATAAGAAATGACGAAATAAAACTTGTAAAAATAACACCTAAGCTGGAACAAACGGTAGTAGATGGTAAAATAATGGATGTTGGTTTGATAGGGATATCAGCGAAAATTGATTATCGTCCAGCAAATTTTGGCGAAGCAATTTCGTCTGGATTCAATACAACTTATTTTTGGTTTAAATTAACTGTTTCTTCATTAGGAATGTTGATTAAAGGTGAAGAAAGCGTAAAAAATGTTGGAGGATTAATACAAATTGGTCAATTAGCTGGAGAATCTGCAAAGAATGGTTTAATGTCTCTATTTTCTCTAATTGCTATATTAAGTGTAAATCTTGCTTTTATAAATATTTTACCAATTCCGGCTTTAGATGGTGGGCATATCATTATAGCGATTATTGAGGGAATTATTCGCAGAGAATTAAATGTAAAAATTAAAATGGTTATTCAACAAGTAGGAACATTTATTTTATTGGGATTAATTGTGTTGGTAATGATAAATGATGCATTCAGACTATTTAATTAATTTATTATTAAGTATAAATAAAGGTTAGTAATATTGTATAAATTCACAAATAATTACTTGGTGATTGTAAAAATATTTTGTATTTTATAAAGATATGTGATTGAATATTATATAATATAACAGTCGAAAAAAGAAGCGATAAGAGGATAAATTGAAAAAAAATCAAAAGAAAACAAATAATAGTTCAATGATTTGGGATCATAAGATATTAAAAGTTTACAACGACGAAATAGATATAGATTCATTAGAAAATGATTTTTTTTCTAATGATATAAGTCATATTTTCGTAGATGATATAAAAAATGAATATGAAATATTAAAATTTGATGGCTGGAAGTATAGTTTTGGGTTTGCATTGGATAATAAATCTTTTTGTTTGATATATAATAAGCCAACTGAAGATAAAATATAAAAGTATTTTAAATAAACAATTAAAAAGTAAATAATGGAAAATATAAAATTAGAAAATAATAAAAATTTACCAAAACATATTGCAATAATAATGGATGGTAACGGAAGATGGGCAAAAGAGAGAAATTTATCTCGAGTATCTGGTCATAAAGAAGGAATAAATTCTGTTAGAGAAATTGTAAGATTAAGTGGTGAAATAGGAATAGAATATTTAACATTATACACATTTTCACAAGAAAATTGGCAAAGACCTCGACTTGAAGTAAATGCATTGATGACATTATTGTCCAGAACCATTAAAAAAGAAATAAATGAATTAGATAGGAACAATGTTAGGTTACAAATCATTGGAAATATTAGTGAACTTCCTAATAAAACACGAAATGACTTGTTGGAAGGTGTTGAAAAGACAAAGAATAACAATGGTTTGACATTGATTCTTGCATTAAGTTATGGTGGTCGAGAAGAAATATTAAATGCTGTAAAACGAATTGCTGAGGAAATAGAGATTGGAAAGATTTCATCAAAAGATATTGATACAAAAATGATAGCAGAGCGATTATATACGAGTAACATACCAGATCCGGATCTTGTCATTAGAACAAGTGGAGAATTTAGAATAAGTAATTTTTTATTATGGCAATCAGCATATTCGGAATATTATATTACGCCTGTTTTTTGGCCAGCATTCCGAGAAGACGAATATTTTATGGCAATAAATAATTATTTGGGTAGAGAAAGAAGATTTGGTAAAACAAGTGAACAAATTAAGTAAAAAGAGAAAAAAATTATGATATTTAAAAAAATGACTAAAATTAGAAAAGTTTCATTCCTTTTCATTTTTATATTGCTACAGACAATTATATTTACTAACAATGCATTTTCTCAATCACGAAGTATTAAAGTATTAAATGTAACAGTCGAAGGTGCAAAAACAGCCTCAACAAAGATTATTAAATTGAATTCTGGTTTTGTTGCGGGAGCAGAATTGTCTGGAGAAGATATTCAAAATGGAATAAAAAAACTTTGGCAATTGGGGTTGTTTAGTGATGTAAAGGTGATTATTGATAAGGAGACATCAAATGGTGTTTATTTACTTGTCAAGGTCGAAGAATATCCACGATTAAATAAAATAAAGTATAATGGAAATAAAAAATATAAAACAAAAGAAATTACAGAAGATGTTTTTTTGTTCAAGGGACAAATTATTACTCCACATTTGATTAATAATACAGTTAGAAAAATAAAGGAAAAATATAAAGAAGATGGTTATTATAATGCAACAGTAGATGTTTCTACAGAAAATGTTAGTGATAGTGATGGAAAAATAAATGTCAATTTTGATATTAGTGAAGGTAAAAAAGTAAAAATTAAAGAAATACAACTAATTGGAAATAAGAGCTTTAGTGATTTACGATTAAAATTTAAACTAAAAGATACAAAACAAACTGGATGGTATAAATTATTTTTTGGTGGAAAATATGATGAAGAAAAGTTCAAAGAAGATAAAAAGTTGTTATTAAAATTTTATAGAGATCATGGTTATCGTGATGCAAGAATTACAAATGAAAAAGTTGAATTATGCGATGATAATAAAAAATTGGTCATTAAAATAAACATTCAAGAGGGACCTAAATATTATTATGGTGATATATCTATAGATGGAAACGAAAAATATAAAAAAGAATTTTTATTAGAAAGTTTAAAAAATGCTGGTGTAGAGAAGGGGCAAGAATTTAAAGAAGAAGATTTTGAAGCCATTGTTGATTCAAGAATTAGAAGTATTTATATGGATACTGGCTATTTGTATGCGGAAATTATTCCCGAAATAGAACCAATTGGAGAAAATACTTTGAATGTAAATATACAAATTACAGAAAATCAAATAGTGAAGTTAAGAAATGTTAATATTGTTGGCAATAATAGAACTCGTGATTATGTAATTAGAAGAGAGTTGAAAGTATTTCCCAATGATATTTTTAATCGTGAGAGATTAATAAGATCTCAGAGAGAAATTTTTATGTTAAATTATTTTCAAGATGTTCAACCGGAAATATTACCTGTTGATGAAGAACATATTGATTTAGAGGTTTCTGTAGAAGAAAAATCAAGTGATAGGGTGAATGCTTCGATAGGATATAGCGAAATGAATGGATTTATTGGAAGCGTTGGTGTTGATATTAATAATCTTGGAGGAAGAGGGCAACGATTATCCACACAATATAGTCGTTCTTATTCTTATCAAAACGCCAGTATTGGTTTTACTGAGCCTTGGTTTATGGGGCGCCCCAATTTAATTGGTACAAGTTTCTATTATTCAGAAAGAAATCAATCTACACAATATTACCAACCATACAGTAGTAATATTATTGGAGTTTCAGTGCAATTCGGAAAGAGATTTCGTTGGCCAGATAGTTATTTTAGGGGCAATTGGAGTATTGCAGTATCTAGAAAGAAATATTCAGATATTGATGAAGGATCTATTTATGAAGATTATTTAACAGAGGGGCAAGAGACTAATGAGAGAAGTTTTACTCAAATAATATCAAGAAATAGTAAGGATCATCCGGAATTTCCTCAAAACGGTTCATCAATAAGTTTAGTATCTAAATTTTCAGGTGGATTATTTGGTGGTGATGAAAATTTTGTTAAAAATCAATTTAAGGTTGAATGGTGGACACCAATTGTTAAGAATTTAGTATTTTATCAAACATTAAATGCTGGAATATTAAATGTGTTTGGTAAGAATTCAATTGTTCCTTATCAAGAATATTTTCAAATGGGTGGAATAAGTATGGTTGATTATGTAACTTCGTTAAGAGGGTATCAAGATCAATCCGTAGGACCACCATCTTCAACTTATGCTGCAGGTAATGTAATGATGAAATATTCTATGGAAATGAGATTTCTCGTTTCACCAAATCCAACCATGTATGTATTAGGATTTGCAGAAACTGGCAGAGTTTGGAAAGATTTTAAAGATACTAAATTAAACGAAATGGTTAAATCAGTCGGAGTTGGTGGAAGAATACATATGCCAATGGTGGGAATGTTAGGGTTTGATGTTGGATATGGTTTTGATAGCATTTTAATGGATTCTGATAATGGATGGGAGACGCATTTTGTTTTTGGAAGATCTTTTTAGAGAAAAAAATGATTAGTAAATTAGATATAAATTTTGTATGTTAATAAGTTTTAAAAGAAGGAGTGTAAAATGAAGCGTATTATAATGGTGTTATTGTTTTTAAGTGTAATTGTTTCCGCAGTGGTTGCTGAGGGATTAAAAATAGGTTATGTAAATTCCGAAAAAATATTATCTGAGTATAAAGAGGCTGTTGATGCGATGGCAAAATTGGAAGCAGATAGCAAAAAAATGCAAGAAGAATTTCAAGCAATGCAAGTAAATGGACAACAATTATTGCAAGAGTATGAAAAGAAAAAATTTGTAGCTACTGATTCTTGGAAGAAAGAAAAACAAAAAGAAATTGAAGACTTACAGGTAAAAATTCAAAATTATCAAATGGAAAAATTTGGTAGTAATGGAGAAATTTATAAAAAAGAAGCAGAATATTTAGGTCCAATATTAGAAAAAATAAATAAAATTTTAGCACAAGTTGGTGAAGAAGATGGATATTCATATATTTTAGATGCTTCTAAGGGTTCTATTGTTTTTGCTGATCCTTCATTAGATTTAACTAATATTGTGTTAAGGGAACTAAGGAAATAATCTGTGAGTATGACTCTTGCAGAAATTGCTGATTTTTTAAATCTCGAGTATTTAGGTGATGGAAATGTTGTAGTACATCAGGTAAGTGAGGTTCAAAATGCAAAAGAAAATGAAATCTCTTTTATAGGTAATAGTAAATATAAAAAATATTTAGAGAGTACAAAAGCATCTGTTGTTATAGTTAAAGAAGATTTGAAAGGCAAGTTTGATAATTTAATTATTTCTAAAGATCCACAATCTTCAATGGCTAAAATTAGTAAATTATTTTTACCAAATAGAGGATTGCTAAAAAAAAGTATTCATCAAAGTGCTGTTATTGATTCAACGGCTAAAATTGGTAAAAATTGTAATATTGGTGCTAATTCTTTTATTGGAAGAGACGCACAAATTGGTAATAATGTTATTATTTATCCAAATGTTACAATTTATGATAATGTGGAAATTGGCGATAATTGTATTGTTCATGCTGGGACGGTTATTGGTAGTGATGGTTTTGGGTTTGTATTTGATAATATGAAATTTAATAAAATTCCCCAATTAGGTAAAGTAATAATAGGAAAGGATGTAGAAATTGGTGCTAATAGTTGTATTGATAGGGGATCAATTGGGGATACATTAATAGGTGAAGGGACAAAAATTGACAATCATGTTCATTTTGCTCATAATGTTAAAGTTGGAAAGCATTGTGCATTTGCCGGACAAGTTGGAGTTGCAGGTGGAACTGTTATTGGTAATTATTGTAGCTTTGGTGGTAAGGTAGCAATTAACGGTCATATAAATATAGGTAATTATGTTCAAGTTGCTGCATTCTCTGGTGTAACAAAAGATGTAAAAGATGGTATGATTCTTAGTGGAATTCCTGCTATAAAAATAATGGATTATAGGCGACGAGAGGGAACACTGAGAAAGTTACCAGAATTATATAATAATTTAAAAAAAAAGATTAAGAAGGGCGAAAAATGATTGTAAAAAATCAACATACAATTAAAAAAGAAGCGTGTGTTTCTGGAATAGGACTTCATACTGGTGTAATTTCAAAATTAACATTTAAACCAGCTGATCCAAATACAGGAATTAGATTTTTAAGAACTGATTTGGATAAACAAATTGAAATTCCGGCTGATATTGAAC
>JAOZRH010000090.1 GCA_029931905.1 Fidelibacterota bacterium | reverse complement strand
CATTCCGTGATTTAGTATTTATTACTTTATTTGATTTTACAAATTCAATTGTCTTCTGATAAGTTCCAAGCCAATCTTTTAAAGCTGGATTATCAATTTTTTCAGTGATTGGAGAATTTAATGAATACCCCAAAATAGGTGAAATATCTTTGTCATTTGGAATAATTACAAAACCACCATCTTCAAATCCGAAAATAAACAAATTTTCATTTACAATTTTTTGATTAATTTTAAACTCTCGAATATTATTTCCGATTTTCGAATCGATATACTCAATCCAATTTATCGCAACTTGAGATGCTTGTTCTTCATTTACATCTTTTCCAAACAAAATAATTGTAAAAATTAAAATGATTATAATTAATAGTATTTTTTTCATTTTTTCTCCTTTTTGTATATCTATTGTATTATAATGTTATTTTAGTTAATTAACAATTTTAAATTAATCTCATTATTATAAGAAATTTGTTATTTTTTATACTTGTAATTTTATATATTATGAGTGGAGAGATGGCAGAGTCCGGTTGAATGCGCTGCACTCGAAATGCAGTTTCCGATTTTTCGGAACGGGGGTTCGAATCCCTTTCTCTCCGCAATTATTTTGAGTAGATTATGAACTATTATAAATTTCAACGCAAATATTATCATTTATTTTAAATTGTTTATATCATAAAAAGGGAATATTATATGTTAACAAAAGTATTTTCAGCGGGTGTTAAGGGAATTCAGGCATATGAAATCATCGTAGAAACACATTTACAGCGAAGCACTCCACATTATGTTGTTGTTGGTTTGGCAGAAGGCGCGGTAAAAGAGAGTTGGGCAAGAATAATTTCTGCAATCAAATCATCTGGTTATGAATATCCAAGAGGAAAGGTTACTCAAAATCTTGCACCAGCAGATTTAAAAAAAGAGGGAAGTTCTTTTGATTTACCACTCGCCATTGGAATTTTATCCGGTAACAATGTAATTTCAAATAAATTGTTAGATGATTTTATTATTCTTGGAGAATTAGCTCTTGACGGATCTGTTCGCCCTATAAAAGGTGCTTTACCTATTTCAATTGAAATAAAAAAGTTTGGCAAAAAAAATATAATATTACCAAAAGAAAATGCAAAAGAAGCGTCAATTCCAGGCGATGCTACTGTTTGGGGTGTTAGTAATTTATCCGAAGCAATAGATATTTTAAATTCCAAACCAACTATAGAACCAACAACTGTTGATTTAAAAAAAATATTTCAAATTAATAAGGAATATCATTTAGATTTTTCAGAAGTAAAGGGACAAGAACATGTAAAAAGAGCATTAGAAGTTGCGGCCGCAGGTGGACACAATATCGTTTTAATAGGCCCTCCAGGTTCAGGCAAATCTATGTTATCAAAAAGATTCCCAACTATTCTGCCAGAATTAACTCTAAAAGAGGCATTAGAAACAACAAAAATCCATTCAATAGCTGGACTTGTTCCAAAAGAAAAGGGATTGATTTCTGTAAGACCATTTAGATCTCCACATCATACAATTAGTGATAGTGCATTAGTTGGAGGCGGAAGATATCCCAAACCTGGCGAAGTGAGTTTAGCTCATAATGGAGTTCTGTTCTTAGATGAATTCCCGGAATTTAAAAAAAATGTTTTAGAAGTAATGCGACAACCAATAGAAGATGGCTCGGTAACAATTAGTCGTGCTTTAATGAGCTTAACTTATCCTGCAAAATTTATGCTAATAGCGGCAATGAATCCCTGTCCTTGTGGATATGCAACAGATCCAGACCATGAATGCACTTGTAGTGTGGGACAAATTCAAAATTATTTAGGTAGAATTTCTGGACCACTAATGGACAGAATAGATATTCATGTAGAAGTTCCTGCCGTTTCATATAAAAAATTATCGGAACGAAAAGATGCAGAACCATCTTCTGAAATTAGAAAAAGAGTGCAATTCGCTCGTGAAATTCAAAATAACCGATTCGCAAAATTAGAAAAAGGAATATTCAATAATTCGCAAATGGGACCAAAAGAACTCAAACAATATGCTCAAATTGATCATGTTGGTGCAAAATTATTAGAAAATGCAATAAATAAATTGGGATTAAGTGCAAGAGCATACGATAGAATTTTGAAGGTTTCTCGTACAATTGCCGATTTAGAAAATAGTGAAAATATTTTACCAGAACATTTGAGTGAAGCAATTCAATATCGTAGTTTAGATAGAAATCTTGGAATATTTTAAACACTATACAGACAATAAGTGCAATGTAAAAAGGAAACAGAATGAATTTTTTAGATTTAGTTAAAAGACGACAAAGTGATAGAAAATATTTAAACAAAAGCGTTGAACGAGAAAAAATTGACAGATGTATTGAAGCATCAAGATTAGCACCATCGGCATCAAATTCTCAACCTTGTAAATTTATTGTTGTAGATGATAAAAATATAAAAAATGAAGTGGCAAATGAAACATTTAATAAACTCGTAAAATTTAATTCGTTTGTTCCAACAGCTCCCGTTATTATTGTAATAACAATTGATAAACCAAAAATAATGTTACAAATGGGAAATATTTTAAGAAAAACTAACTATGGATTAATTGATGTTGGAATTGCTGTGGAACATTTTTGTTTGCAAGCAACAGAAGAGGGATTAGGAACTTGTATTTTAGGATATTTTAATGAAAAGAAAATTAAAAAAATACTTAAAATCCCTAAAAAATATAAAATTGGTTTAGTTGTTTCGCTCGGATATTCTGGTCATAAAACAATCAGAGAAAAAAAGCGAAAAAATATTGAAGAAATAAGTGGTTATAATAACTATGATTTTATTAAAAAAAATAATCAATAATATCTATAAAATAATTAATTTTTAATTATTTCGAATTCCATTACAACTGAGGCGATTGCTAATTCTTTTATATGACTTAAACTAACAGAACAATTGATAATATTTATTTTTTTAAGTATTTCTTCTGAAAATTTTATAATCGGTTTGCCATTTTTTTCATTTTCAATCCAAATACTGTCCCATTTTAAAATATTATTTGGCAAATAACTCAATAAAATTTTTCTTGTGGCTTCTTTTGCTGCAAATCTTGCCGAATAGTGTTGATATTCAGTTGAACCAGATTTACAATAATCTATTTCGTTTGGATGAAATATTCGTTTTTTAAATCTATCTGAAGCTTGAATACTTTTTTTTATTCTGGCTACTTCTATTATATCAATTCCTGTTTCAAGCATCTTTATTTTCCGTTTCGATAATTTTTAACAATTCATCAAAACTATTAATATCATAATCAGCACCGGAATTGTTTATCTTATTCACATCACCGTATTTTGCATAAACAGTTTTCATACCAATTTTTTTAGCACCAACAATATCTCTTTCTGGCCAATCACCGACCATAATTGTTTCACTGGCTTTTAAATCTAATTTTTTAAGTGCAAGTAAAAATGGTTTAGATGATGGTTTTCTTTCATTTGTATCGTTAAAGGTTACGACAACATCAAATATATTGTGTAAATTTAATTGAACTAATCTTAGCCATGCCTCTCTACTCGGTGCATCACTAACAATCGCTAATTTTATCCCTTTTTTTAAGATATTCATCAATGTACTTGTTACAAAAGGGTATGGCGACAGTGCGGATTCTCTTGCTTTACGATAACCAAGAATTCCCGATGCTAAAAATTTATAATCAACATAACCCAACTTATTTTCAATAAATTTGTTAAAAACTAATTGATCTTCCCATCCTTCGTTTTCGTAAATAAACATAATATCTTCAATTGATTTATCTTTATCTATGTGAAATCCCGCCTCAATCATACCCATAATTGCAGATTCTACGGCCATTCGTTTTAAACGAATAAAATCAACTAAAGTATTATCTATATCTAAAATTATTGCTTTTATCATATTTTATTCTCCAAACAAAAAGGGGCTTTTTTCACCCCTTTAATTAATCACCCTTTCAATTTTTATTAATTTTCTAATAAGGGTTTTACTATATTTTTTAAATTAAATTATGGTTGAACTGGTTTCCCATCTCTTAATAATCCAATTTGATAATCTGCTGATTTTTTCCATCTTCTGTCGCCTCTAGCTCTATTAAACGCACTAATTGCATCAGTTTTTTTATTCAACATACCGTAAGCAATTCCCATTTCATACCAAGCAGCACCAAATCTTGGTTGATATCTCGTAGATTGTTTTGCCGCTACAATAGCTTCATTATATTTAGCTAATTTATTATTACAAGAAGCTATTCTATAAAATGCATTATAATTTTTTGGTGACAGTTCAACAGCTTTTGTTAAGGCGTCAATTGCTTTAGTATATTTTTTTTGTTGCATTAATAATGCACCATAACCATCCCAAGTAGCTGCAGATTTATCATTTAATTTCAATGCTTTTTCAAAAGAACTTATTGCTTTATCATAATTTTTAAGACCTAAATATACACTTCCAAGAGTTGAATAAGCCTTATCATAATTTGGATTAAGTTTTACTGCTTTTTCTAAATGAACCTTTGCATTATCATATTGTCGTGCTTTTTTATAAAAATTACCCAAATTGTATTGAGCTAATTCATTATCAGGAGCCTCTTTAACACCTATTTTTAAATAATTAATAGCACCATCTAAATCACCTGATTTAACTTGAAGAATACCTAATTGCAAATAAGCAGGTACAAATTTTGCATCTATTGAGGTACAAATAGTAAAATTCTTCTTTGCATTTTGAGAATCACCTAATTTTAAAGCATCTACTCCATTTTTATAATATTTTCCTACCAAATTATTTTTTGCTTTTGAATATTTTTCAACATTCGGAGCTAATGCTGTAGCTTTATCAAAATAATCTGCCGAACTCTTGTAATCATCTTGATATAATGCGATAATTCCCAATCTATAATTAACTTCAGAAATGTTTGGAAATTCTGTTAAAGCTTGGTTATAAATTCTTTTTGCATCATCAAATGAAGAACCATCAAATTCACGCTGACCATCCTTTAATAAATTTACAAGATCACGAATTTTGTCATTTCGTTCACGATAATCCATATTTTTTTTGTCAATATCAATTGCTTTGTTTAATACTTTTTGTGCTTCATTAATATTACCTAACATTAACTCTACATTATGAAGTAAATAAACAGCTTCTGCATTTGCTGGATCACTTTTAATGATTTCATTTAAAATACTTTGTGCTTCAGTTGCTTGTTCCTTCTCTAAGTGTAATTTTGCAACTTTAATTTGATCCGAATCTGTTTGAGCAAAAACATAACTACTCAACAATACACTAACAAGTAATACGATAATTTTTAATCTCATTTTTCTCTCCCATTTGTTATTGTGCCCAGGACGGGACTTGAACCCATAAATCCGTTAAGACGCCACCCCCTCAAGATGGTGTGTTTGCCAATTTCACCACCTGGGCCAAAAAATTTATTTTTCCTTTTTTTCAACTGGTTCTGTAGGCTTTAACACTTCATTAACATCAATATCTTTAGGTGTTGGTAACGAAGAAGAAGGAGTTACAACTCTCTCCATCGATTGTGTTTTTACTACACTACCTCCCTTTTGTGCACTTGATTTTACAACAAAATTGATTGCAATTGTTAATACAAAGAAAATTACCGCCAAATATGTTGTAATCTTTGAAAGAAGTGAGGCAGCACCTTGTCCACCAAACACAGTATTAACCCCACCAGCACCACCAAATGTGCCAGCTAATCCATTTCCCTTTGACGATTGCAATAAAATTGATAAAACCAATAATAGTGCTACAATTATAAATATAATTACTAAAAATATGTACATAATTTAATACCTTTAATTTATTTTTTTGTTAATTTTTCTGCTATTTTAATGATTTCATAAAAATCATTTACCTTTAAACTTGCTCCACCAATCAAAAGCCCATCAATATCTTTTTCTGATAATAAGATTTCAGCATTCTTGACTTTTGCACTACCACCGTATAATATACGCAAATTTTTTCCTAATTGTGGACTAAAATCTTCAACAATTGTATTTCTTATTATATTATGAATTTCTTGTGCCTGTTCCGGAGTTGCTGTTAATCCTGTTCCAATTGCCCAGATAGGTTCATAAGCAATAACAACTTTTTCCATTTCTGTCTCTGAAATATCTTTAAATCCTTCTTTAATTTGTCTAAGAATTACATCTTCTGTTTTACCAGATTCTCTTTGGTCAAGAGATTCTCCAATACAAACAACCGGAGTTAAATTAGATTTTAATGCTATTTTTAATTTTTTGTTAACTATTTCATCTGTTTCATTAAAATATTGTCTTCTTTCAGAATGTCCTATTAATACAAATTCGCTTCCACTATCATATAGCATTTCGGCAGAAATTTCTCCAGTAAAAGCACCGCTAAATTCTTGATGAATATTTTGTCCACCTACTTTTACAGGTGTATCTTCTAATGTTTTTATCATCGCCTGTATTGAAATTGAAGGAGGGAATAGAACTATATCTGAAGAAATATTATTTAATCCTTTCACACGAAACTGACGGCAAAATTCCACCGTTTCAGAAATCGAATAATTCATTTTCCAATTACCTGCTATAAAAAATTTTCTCATAATTATTTTCCTTTGTTATTTTGATGTAATTTTTGCAACTGCTGGCAATTCAATACCAGAAATCAATTCAAGTGATGCACCACCACCAGTAGAAACATGACTAATTTTATCATAATATCCGAGTTTCTTCACAGCAGCAGCAGAATCACCACCACCAACAAGTGAAATTGTTCCTGTTTCTGTTGATTTCGCCAAAGCATCTGCAATTTTTTCTGTTCCTTTTGCAAAATTATCCATTTCAAATACACCCATTGGACCATTCCATAATACGGTTTTACTTGATTTTATTACTTCTGTAAATTGTTGAATAGTTTTTTCTCCAATATCCAATCCAATTTTATCTTTTGGAATGTTTTCTATTGCAACTGTTTTAAAATTTGTGTCATTTTTAAATTCGTCTGCTACAACAACATCAGTTGGTAAATAAAAATTTACTTTATTATTTTTTGCTTTTTCGAGAATTTCTTTTGCCAATTCAATTTTATCTTCTTCTACTAATGAATTCCCAATTTCCAAGCCCATTGCTTTGTAAAATGTAAAAATCATTCCACCACCAACAATTAAATTGTCAACTTTATCAAATAAATGATTAATTGTATCAATCTTGCCACTTATTTTTGCCCCACCAAGAATTGCTGTATATGGTCTTTTTGGAGATTCTATTTTATCTTTTAAATAAGTTAATTCTTTTTCTAATAACAATCCTGAAATTACTTTATCAAAATACTCTGTAACACCAACTGTACTTGCATGAGCACGATGACTTGTTCCAAATGCATCATTTACATACATATCAGCTAATTTAGACAATGATTCTGCAAACTGTGGATTATTTTTCTTTTCTTCTTTATAAAAACGCAAATTTTCTAATAATAATACTTCACCATTTTTTAAATTACCAGCAAGTCTTTTTGCATTTTCACCAATACAATCATCAGCAAATTTTACATCTAATTCTAATAATTCACTCAATCTTTCTTGAACTGGTTTTAAACTAAAATTAGAATTAACTTCACCTTTTGGACGACCAAGGTGACTCATACAAATAACAGATCCGCCATCATTTAATATTTTTTTTATAGTTGGTAAAGAGGAAACAATACGAAAATCATTCGTTATTTTTCCATCAGCCACTGGGACATTAAAGTCCACTCTAATTATTACTTTTTTCCCTTTAAAATTTACATCATTTACTGTTAATCTACTCACTTTTACCCCATTTTTATTTTAGTTTTTAATATAATCAAAAATATTCTTAAATAATAGATATTTTTTATAAAATGACTTTTAATAGTTTGTCCGCCACCGAGTTTCACTGAAAAGTACCGAGAATATTTATTGTTTTACTTCTTCTTTTTCTTTTTTGTTCTTACTCATTCGTGTTCTTCTCGTGTTTTTCTCGTGTTTTTCGTGGCAAAATAAAAAACCCCAAAAAGCCATTATAACCTTAGGAGTTTTTTAATTAATAATTTTTGTAACATTGTTTACTTTTTATAACGGTTATCACCAAATTTTATAACTTTAATTTTAACTTCTGCT
>JAOZRH010000262.1 GCA_029931905.1 Fidelibacterota bacterium | reverse complement strand
TGCAAAATATCATAGAGAAATTAGAACTCGCCAAGGGGAATTAAAACCGAATTATAAATTTAATTACAAAGTTGAAGAATTATTAAAAGCAAATTTAGTAAAATCCACAAAAGCACTACAAAAAGTATCGGCAACAAATTCATTAAATTGGATAGAAAGAGGTCCTGGAAATGTTAGTGGAAGAACTCGTGGATTGATTTATGATTACGGTGATTCAACCTTTTCAACTTGGTTTGCTGGTTCTGTGGGTGGTGGAATTTGGAAAACGATAAATTCTGGAAATTCTTGGGAAAATATAACATCTAATTTACCAAATCTTGCAACAAGTGCAATTGTGATGTCACCGTCAAATCCTAATGTAATTTATGCAGGAACAGGCGAAGGATTTAATAATATTGATCAAATTGATGGAAGTGGAATTTGGAAAACTACGGACAAAGGCGTATCGTGGAGTCAGTTAACAAATACGGCAAACAATAAGACATTCCAAAACATAATGAGAATAATTGTTTCACCTTATGATGAAAATATTTTGCTTGTAGCAACTCATTCTGGTTTCCATTATTTGGCTGGAGAAAAACCAAATTCATATATTTATCGCTCTATTAATACTACTAGAATTCTCAAAATTATGTTCGTGTATTTATCGCTCTATTAATGGCGGAAATAATTGGACAGAAGTTTATTCATCAAATCATGCTATTGAACATATAATTTCAAATCCAGACAATTTTAACACTCAATATGCAACAATTAATACTATTGGAGTAATAAAATCAAAAGATGGTGGATTAACTTGGGAAGATGCATCAAATGGAATTGGAATTGTAGAAAGAATGGAAATTGCAATCGCTCCAACAGATACTTCTGTTTTATATATTTCAGCAGAAACAACAACAGGTGCAGAACTTTATTTTACTGAAAATTCCGCTGAGAAATGGTATCCAACAAAAAATACAAATGGAAGTGATGTTAATTGGCTTGGAAGTCAGGGATGGTACGATAA
Source organism: Fidelibacterota bacterium (assembly GCA_029931905.1). GTDB lineage: Bacteria > Fidelibacterota > Fidelibacteria > Fidelibacterales > Fidelibacteraceae > TCS52. The sequence continues at coordinate 1,185 of JAOZRH010000262.1, read as the reverse complement.
TACAATTGCAGTAAATCCATATTATGAAGATGAGGTTTTTGTAGGTGGAATTAATTTATGGAAAATGAATATGGTTGATGGGGTTGATAGTTCTTTATCTAAACAAATTACCGACATTAATTTGATAAATACAAATTCATTTTTAACATTATATTTTCCAATCGATAAGTGCGAAAATTATGGTATTCCATCTAATACGCTTGAAAGTGAATACACTTCTGTAGAAGTAAGATTTGGTAATGGATTATCTCAAAAAGCTCATAGATTTACTTATGCACCGGATTTTCAGTATCCATATCAAGACTATATTGATGTTCCTTTCGAAATTTGGGACACTGACAATAATATTCAATTAATGGCTTCAATTAGAGATCACGATGAAGACTCAACTTGGAATCCAAAATGTTCTTCAGAAGCTCCAGGTGGATTGTCTAGAGAATATATTTTTATTCATTCTGTTGAATACAGTGATACAGCAGATACAAATATTGCAAAAACAGCCGGAGTATCTCATAAGAACTTGTATATAATTTGGCCTGAAGTACCTACTGGAGTGTCACCTAATTATGATAGTTTACCAAATTCAAAAATAGAGATTAAATATGAAAAATTAATAACAAAACGAATAAATACAATAAATGTTACAGATGGATATGGAGAATTTGGCGGAACTGATAAGGGTGTACATGTTGATCATCATAATATTGTTTTAATTCCAACGGATACAAGTGCAAAAGAATTCAGATTTTTAAATGCAAATGATGGTGGTGTTGCGTATTCTGATGATAAGGGTGAAACATTTATTCAACCATTAACTGGATATAATACAACACAATTTTATGGAGTAGATAAAAAAAATGGAGAAGATAAATATATTGGTGGAATGCAAGATAATGGAACTTGGCATTCGCCAATTAATTCTGATTCAACATCAAATTGGATTAATTGTTTTGGAGGTGATGGCTTTGCTTGTGTTTGGAATTATAACGATCCAAATAAAGTGCTTGCATCTTCACAATATAATAACATAGGAAAATCAAATGATGGTGGTAATAATTGGGGACAATCAGTTGCAGGTTTAGATGATGTTGGATATGGTGCCCCATTTTTTACAAAACTTGCTAAGTCAAAACAAAATTCTGATTTGGTTTTTGCTGTTGGTGAGTCAGGAGTTTGGCGATCAGT
>JAOZRH010000089.1 GCA_029931905.1 Fidelibacterota bacterium | reverse complement strand
TGGTTTTCAAATTGACCGCCATATTCAAGATAATAACCAGACGGAATTTCGATTTTTTCATTAATTCTTTTTTGAATATCAGCAACTACACTTCCCAAATCTCTGTCTCTAACGTTTCCTTGTATTACCCATCTTCTTTGATTTTTTTCACGGTTTATCTGAATAGGTCCAATAACTTTTTTTACTTCTGCAATTTGTCCAAGTGGAATACTTGAGCCATCTGCCGTGTGAACCATAATGTTTTTTATTATTTCAGGATCTTTTCTGTATTCTTCTTGAAATCTCAAATGAATTCCAAATCTTCTCGTACCGAGATAAATCTGATCTACTACTTCACCACCAATTGCGAGTTCTACTATTTCTAATAATTCAGAAACATTTACACCATATCGCGAACAAGCATATCTATCAGCTATAATATTTACTTGCGGTTGACCAAAACTTTTTTCTACAGAAAGATCAACTAATCCGGGAATATCATCAATCGTGTTTTTAATTTCATTTGCTTTTTCTCGCAAAATCTGAAGATTTTCGCCATATAATTTTATTGCAAGTTGCGCCTTAACTCCAGACAATAATTCATCAAAAGCATTTTGAATCGGTTGTGTAAAATTCAATTGAATGCCGGGATAAATCGAAAGTGTTTTGTTAAGTTCTTTCACTAATTCATTTTTATTTTTAAATCGTTTCCATTCATCCATTGGTTTCAGATCAACATGTATTTCTGCGGTATTAACCGGATGTGGATGACTTCCTGCTTCGGGTCTTCCAATTCTTGAAACTGTTTCGTGCACTTCATCATACTTTATTATTTCCTTTTCCAAATTCATAATCGTTTCTGTAGCTTTCACTAATGAAATTGACGGAGCCATTGTAACTCCAATTGTAATTGTTCCTTCTTCTAATGTCGGAATAAATTCGGTTCCCAAAAATGGAATTAATGATAAACTTGCTAAAAAGATCGAGGCAATTAACACCACCATACTTTTTTTAAATTTTAGAATTTTCGTTAATATCCATTTGTAAGCATTTTTTATTTTCGTTAATAATTTTAATTCTTTTACCGGACCAGTTTTTAATAAAATATATGATAAAACCGGAGCAATAATTAAAGCCATCAATAGTGAGCCAAGAAGAGCGAAAGAAATACTAAACGCCATTGGAGTAAACATTTTTCCTTCAATTCCTTGAAAAGTAAATATTGGGAAAAACACAATAATAATTATTGCTACTGAAAATATTATTGGCTTTGCTACTTCTTTTGCAGCATTCTGAATAATTGAAATTTTACTCAAATCTTTATTTTTGGGTAATGATAAATGTCTGTGAATATTTTCCACCATAACAATTGATCCGTCACCTAACATACCAATTGCAATTGCAATTCCGCCAAGCGACATTAAGTTTGCACTTATTCCACTTAACCCCATAAAGATGACTGATACCAAAGCGCAAATTGGCAATGAAATCCCCACAATAAAAGCCGTTCGAACATTTCCCAAAAAAACAAAAAGCAATAATACTACTAAAATGGTTCCTTGCAAAAGAGCTTTTTTTACAGTTCCAATTGCATTGTCAACGAGTTTTTGTTGTTCATAGTATGAAATAAGTTTCACACCACTTGGTAACGATTTTTGTACTTCAGATATTTTTTCATATACTTTTGGAATAACTGTTGAAGCATTTTCTCCAAAAAGCTGTAACACCAATCCAGCGACAACTTCTCCTTTTCCATCTTTTGTAACAACTCCTCTTCTAATTTCATTTCCGTAATGAACATCAGCAACATGACGAATTTGTATTGGCACACCTTTTTCAACTTTGATTTGAATATTTTTTATATCTTCAATACTTTCCACAAGTCCTATTCCACGAACTAAATATTCCTCACTTCCAAGCACAAAAAACTGTCCGCCAGCATTTTTATTATTATTATTAATTGCATCAACAATATCCTCTAATCCTACATCATATTTTTGAAGTTGATATGGATCAATTTGAACTTGATATTGAAGTACATGACCGCCCATTGATAAAATTTCTGTAACTCCAGGCACAGTTTGAAGTTGAAATTTCACTTGCCAATCATTGATTTCTCTCAAGAATGTATTTTTGTCTTTTCCTTGTGTATCGACTGTACTATCTGCTGTGAGATAATACATAAATATTTGTCCTAACCCAGTTGATATTGGTCCAAGTGCTGGCACTTCATCCATTTCTGGCAATTCAGATTGAACACTTGATAATCTTTCAGCAACGATTTGTCTGGCGAAATATATTTCCACATCATCTTCAAAATACACATATATAACAGCCATTCCAAAAGCCGAAGTCGATTTTATTTGTGTAACTCCCGGTAAACCATTCATTGCAGATTCGATAGGGAAAGTTACTAATCGCTCAATTTCTTCCGGAGCCATTCCGTGTCCTTCCACAAATATTTGAACCATAATTGGTGAAATATCAGGAAAAGCATCGACTGGCAATTTATTATATTTATAGATGCCAAAAATGATAACACTTATTAAAGCGATTATTAAAAGCAATCGATTTTTTAAACTTACATTCAGAATTTTATCTATCATAATTTGTATTCCTTTTTAATGTCCATGCCCTGCATGTCCACCCAAACCTGATGTTGCCAATTTTGCTTTTAATTCAAATGCTCCATCTGTTACGATTTTTTCATTTAATGAAATACCTGAAGTAATGATTGTATAATTATTGTCACTCTCTCCTGTAGTTATAAAAATTGGCACAAAAGTATTCTTTTCTTCTGGAATAAAAATTGCTTCCTTTTCATCTACGATTTGTATAGCATTATTGTGAACCGCCACGCCAAATATCTCTGATGGAATATTCACAGAACCTTTTACAAATATTCCCGGAGCCCAATTTCCGTTTTCATTTTGCAAAACTACTCGTGCTGTTAAACATCTTTTATCAGTATTAAAAACTTGACTAACATAAGATATCGTTCCAACAATTTCCCTTGAAAGTCCAACTGCCTTTATTAAAATTTCCTGTCCTTTTTTAATGAAGTTCATATCCTTTGAATATATATCAAATTCCACCCAAACATCATTAAGATCTGCAATTACAAATATTTCGCTATCTTCATTTACAACTTCACCGACCGTTATATGTTTGTTAATTATCGTTCCGGGAAGTAAAGATTTTACATAATAATTAGTAAGCGTTTCATTATTTTGTATTTTTGCTAACGATTGTCCCTTTTTAATATTATCGCCAATACTAACAAACACTTCAGTTACTAAACCTGCAAATCTTGGATTTATGTGTTGTAATTTGTCATTGTTTGGAATAATTTCGCCCGGTAATTTTATCTCTTTATATAATCTGTGCTCACCTACTTTTTCAATTTTCAAACCAATCATTTCAATTACTTTTTGTTCTAAAACAATTTCATTTTCATGTTTTTCTTCAGAATTTTCTGTATTAGTTCCATCGCTATGTTCGTCTATACCATCGTCATCATGATTGTCTGATTCATTATTTTCATCTTTCTGTTCATCAATTTCTCCATGGTCGTGTCCTTCATGACTGTCAAGTTTTTTGTTTTCGGAGAGTTCATTAGTTTTTGAATAATCACAATTTGTAACCATTGCAAGACAAATTACAAACAATAATATCTTTAATATTTGAAATAATTTCATTTTCTACTCCTCAGTAATATTAATTTCTGATCCGATTAATAATTCAAGATCATATTTTAATTTATAAAATTCTGATAAAACATCTATATATTGCATTTCGAATTCAATTAATTCTCGTTGATAATTTAGTAATTCCATAGACGATATTTTTCCTATTTTGTAAAACTTCTGAGCTTCAAAATAAGTATCTTTTGCAATTGGTAAAACTTTTGTATCTAAAACTTTTAATTCATAAAAAACATTTTCGAATTCAGTATATGTTGACAATAAATCGTTATAAATTTTTCTTTCTAATGTTTTTTTATCATATTTTGATTTTTGTAAATTAATTTTTGCTTCTTCAATGTTTCCTTGATTGCGATTCCAAACAGGTAGCGAAAAAGAAAATCCGAGTATAAAAGCATTTTCAGATGTCTCATTGTTTCGTCCATATTTTGTACTGATTGATAAATCTGGGACAACAGATGTCTTTGCTTCTTTTTCTATTATTTTTAATATTTCTGATTGAATTAACCAAGAAGCGATATCTGGTGATTGTGTAATATTTGAAATCAGTGAATTATATTTTGGAATATTTTTTGGTTTTTTCAATTCACCACTAACATTATTAAATGAATAATTTTTGGTGTCAAAAAAAGATGAAAGAATTTTTAATTGTAATTTATAATTGTTTTTCTCTTTTCCCAAGTCAAGTGTAATTACCTCAAGATCTAATTTCGTCTGCAAAATTTCAATTTCAGTAGCAACTCCGGCAATTTTTCTATCTTTGGCAATTTTATAAGATTTTTCCGAAAATGTAATCGTTTTTTCTAATAATTCAATCTTTTTCTGACTCTTTAATGTAAGTAAAAATTGTTGCCCAGCTTCAATAAGTAAATTCAATCGTTTAATTTCATATTCCCAAACAGATACACTTTTTTGTAATTTTGCCATTTTGATTCTCGAAGATCGCTTTCCGCCAAGTTCAATTAATTGACCAATACCAATTGAAAAAGCGTCAGCACCAAAATTTTCAAGTTCTGTTTCTATTTCCGGATTTTCAAAAAATTTGCTTTGGTAAATTAAAGCATCTTTTCCTTTTACATCTATTTTATATGATTTAAGTTCGGAATTTTGAAGTAGAGTATAATTCAATACTTCAAATAATGTTATTGAACGATTAGCGTCTTTAGTAATTTCGTCAGAAGTTATTTTATTTTTTGTTAATTCTTGTTTGTAATTAATTGTAGATGGAAATTGTGAGTTTTCACCATAAAAAACAGATACAAAAACAATGACAAAAGAAAATATTTTGATCGTTTTGTTAAATATATTATTAATCATCCATTGCTCCATTAATTTTTTTAATAAGTAGTAAATTAATGATTACATGTAAACAATACAATAAAAAAAGGAATGGTTCTATTTAAAAATTAAACAAATAATAAATTTTTATCGCGAATTTTTCGCATGTACTATTAGTGATTTTTTTCCTCTTTCCTTGAAGTTTCTTACAATTTGTTCTGCATAATCAAATGAAACACTAGCAAACGAAAATTTATCCATAATAGCGATATCATTTATATCATTTGAATCAATTGGCACTTTGCTTTTGATAAGCTCTACCAATGATCTTTTATTGATTTTATCATGTTTGCCAAGAGCAATAAAAAGTCGCGTTTTTCCATGTTCGTCAAGGTGATTATTTTTTCTACCCGCATCTTTAATGTTAGTATAATGTTTAGGATCTAATTCTTTTTTAAAACAATAATTAAGTATTGCAGAAACCAATTTTGTTGGATTATTTCCCTCGAGTAATTGTTTGGCGATATTATAATATTCTGTATCGTGTTCTGCATTAATAAGCTCATTTAAATCAGCAAATATTTTATTTTTTTTAGCTGTAAGTATATCTTGTACATTTGGTAATTTTGATTTTTTCATGTCAGTTTTTACAATTCTTTTTATATACATCAATTTTTTATATTCGCTTGGTGTAATGAATGTAATTGCTGTTCCTTTTTTTCCAGCTCTTCCTGTACGACCGATTCTATGAATATAAGATTCAGGATCTTGTGGTAAAGAATAGTTTATAACATGTGTAAGATTATCAACATCTATTCCACGAGCGGCAACATCTGTTGCGATAAGAATATTTATTTTCTTTTTTCGAAAATTCGCAAGAGTTCTTTCTCTTTGTGGTTGTGAAATATCTCCATGAATTGCTTCAACATCATATCCTCTGTCTTTCAAATGAGTAGTGGTGGTATCCACATCTCGTTTTGTTCTACAAAAAATAAGGCTATAAAAATCATTTTCAATATCAATTATTCTACAAAGTGCTTCAAATTTATCGTTTGATTTTACTTCAAAATATATTTGTTCTGTAAGGTCTGTAGCGAGTTGTTTTTTCTTTACCGTAACGAGTTTATACCCATCCATATATTTGGTTGCAAGTTGTTTAATTTTTTGTGGAATTGTTGCAGAAAAAAGCAGTGTTCGTTTGTCGGGATTTGTAAATTCCATTATTTTTTCAATATCTTCAATAAATCCCATATTCAACATTTCATCAGCTTCGTCAAGAATTAAATGTTCAATCATATTTAGTTTTAATGTTTTTCTTTTTAAGTGATCAATCATTCTACCCGGAGTTCCGACAACAATATGTACGCCTTTTTTTAATTTTCGTAATTGTTGATCAATAGATTGTCCACCATAAATTGGTACAATAACAATTTTTTTATCACCCTTTAGAGAATTAATTTCTTCTGCTACTTGAATAGCAAGTTCACGAGTTGGAGTTAGTATTATTGCTTGGGTTATTTTGGTGCTTGCGTCAATCATCTCTATTAAAGGCAATCCAAATGCCGCGGTTTTACCAGTACCTGTTTGGGCTTGTGCGATAATATTTTCCTTATCTTCTAGCATAACAGGGATTGTTATTTCCTGAATTTCAGTTGCTTCTTCGAATCCTTTTTTATTAATTCCTTTCAATGTTGAATCAGAAAATCCAAATTCATTGAATTTTTTTTGTTTTGTCATAATTTTAATTGTTCCTAACTGTTTTGTTTTCTTGCTGTTATTAATAATTTTTACTTGCAATGTAAAAATCGGTATAAGATAGTAAATACTTGTAAATAATACAATAAAAAAGAATTTATTACGAATTGCTAACAATAAATATCATAAAGTTTGATGTTTTTATTTTGGTATTGTGAATACTTATTATTATTATTTAAGTAACCTAAGAAAAGAGAATATTTTAAAATGATAAAAGAAAAATATATACAATTGTTGTTAGCTTACCAAATAAGAGAAATAACAACATCATGTGTTATATACGAATTACACTAATTAAAATTAACATTTGAACTTAAATGAAGATAACTGAATTAAGAGATTACCAAATTGAATTTGAAAAAATCAGAACAGATTTTAACTCAAGCTTTAAAGAAATAAATATGTTACGGAAAAAGTTCACATCTGACTATCCAATCAATCGAATTACAAAATTGACAATAGATGAATATGTAACTGGAAAAGGAGCCCCAACATTTTGCAACAGAATAGAAAATGACCTTAACGATTGGGGAAATATTCACGGAAGTTTTGCAGTAAAGTTTGGTTTGTATTATGGAAAATTTGGGAAAAAATCAAAATCAAAATATCGAATTGGTCGTAAAGAATTTGGAAGTGATGAAAATATAGCTCTTAAAAAAATACTTTCTGCAATAGTCGAACTTATAGAAAATAAAGATGATTTTGAGATTTTAAAGAAAAATCCAATTTCGCCAATGTTCAAAGGAAAAATTCTATCAGTTTATTATCCGAACGATTTCTTAAATATATTTTCTTCAAAACATCTAAATTATTTTATTAACATTCTTGGATTGGACAATGAGTCAAAGTTTGAATTAGATAAACAAGCATTGCTATTGGACTTCAAATGGAACGACAAAGTGATGAGGGGATGGAGTATTTATGAGTTTAGTAAATTTTTGTACTCATCTTTTGGAAAGCCTAATGACGAAATTAAAGAAGATAATATTTCTGACGAACTCAAAAAAATCAAGATTAAAGATTTTCCGCCAATTGAAAGTTTAAAATTTGATTATGTTGATTTGAAAACTGATGAATTGCCAGAGCCAAAAGAAGAAAGACAAAATAAATCCAAGAAAATTGATTACGCAAACCGCTCAAAAAAGTTTAAACGAATTGGAGATAGAGGAGAACAAATTGTTTTAAGAGCAGAAAGGCAGTTTTTAAAGAAAAATGGAAAAAAGGATTTAGCAAAATTAGTTGATCAAATTTCAGAAAGAGATGATAGTGCAGGCTATGATATAAAATCTTATGAACTGGACGGAACGGAAAAACTTATAGAAGTTAAATCAACATTAAGAAAAATAGGGAAAAGTAATATTTATCTTTCAGCAAACGAATTAGAAGTTGCGGAGAATGAGCAAAATTATTATTTCTATATAATCTATGAAGTTGGCAGCAAAAGACCGAAAATATGGAGAATAAAAAGCTCTGATTTGTTGAATG
>JAOZRH010000088.1:1613-8249 GCA_029931905.1 Fidelibacterota bacterium | reverse complement strand
CAATGCTTCGCAAATTTTGTCGTTTTTGCACACACTAAATATTGCGTTACCTTTTTTCTTGATAATATCTTTAGCTTGCATTTTTATACCCCTTTTTTTAATTAATCGTTTTTAATTTTAAGTAATGATTTTAAATCAATTTCTTCTATTTTCTTTTCAATCAACAATTTTTTCAAATATTTTTTAAAAAATATTAATGTTTTTTGTAGATTGTTTTCTGTTTTTGCTGTCAATGGTTGTTGAAATTCCCACTCATATCCTTTAATTTGAACTAAAAAGGACTTTGGTTGGTGTTCGCCTATTTCGGAACATATATTCAGAATAAAACCAGGTGAAACCGCATGCATTGTAAAACTTACATCAGAATTTGGTTCTATTGAACTAATATCAAAATTATTGACACTTTCTTTAGTAGATGCATCTACAAAAAATACTATATCATAATTTTTAATATTTTCTGCATCTTCAATATTAAGCTGATAGTTTGAATCAAAATCAATATTTTGCAAATTGTTATCTTCAACCCATTTGCTTAATTGTTCAGAAAAAACAACTCCAACGCCATCATCTTGACGACCGATATTTCCATAACCATAGAAAAGTATTTTTTGTTTTTTTTCCATTAATCTTTTGTTCTTTTATCGATAAGATTGTTTTTTGAATCGTATAGTTTAACTTGTAATGGAAGTTTTCCAATAGCGTGAGTAGCACAACTCAAACAAGGATCATAAGCTCTAATACTAACTTCAACAGCATTTAACATTCCTTCAGTTATTTTATCTTGACCTGAAATGAATTGTTTTGTAGCACTTTCAACAGCAAGATTCATTGGCATATTATTATTTGTTGTAGAAACAATAAGATTTGCCATTGTGATTTGATCATCTTTATTGATTCTATAATGGTGAAAAAGAGTTCCACGAGGAGCTTCCAATAATCCAACACCTTCATAAGATTTTGTGCCTTTTGTGACTAATTCACCTTCCATTAAATCAGGATCATTTAGTAAATCTTTCATCATTTCAGCACAGTGTAGAATCTCAATCAAGCGAGCCCAATGATAATGCATTGAACTATGATTTGGTTTTCCATTAGTATATGCCTTAAAAATTTCAAATTCTTTTTGAGCAAGTGGTGAAGGAATAAATTCAGCTGTATTCATACGAGATAAAGGACCAACTCTATACCAACCATCTTTAGGTCCATATTTTCTCAAATAAGGGAATTTCATATAACTCCAACTTTTGACCTCTTCAGCGATATGTTCTAAATAATCTTGCGAATCAACATCATTTAGAATTTTCTTTCCGTCAGCATCAATTGCTCTTATTACTCCATGATAAAGATCTAAAGCTCCATCTTTTCTTACCAAACTTAAATGTTTAGAAGGGAATGCAGCAAAATTATCAATTAAATCTTTGTTAGCTTTGTGAAAATTTTTGAAAAATTCTAATCCACCAAGTGACCATTCAATCATTTTGTCAGCATTCATTGGATCTTTTCCATCAAGTAATGACATTTTTTCTTTTAATGAAAGATGTTTATTAATTCCGCCCGGAATTGCACCAGTTCCATGAATTTTTTTACCAGCCGTTACTTTAATAATTTCTTGACCATATTTACGCATCATTACTGCTTGCACAGCTAAATCTTTGTGCATTTTAGCAATTCCAATAACATTTCTTATTGCAGGATCGCCATCAATTCCAAATAATAAATCTGGTGAAGCAAGATGAAAGAAATGTAAAACATGTGATTGGAAAACTTGTCCATAATGCATTAGTCTTCTCATTTTTTCACCAGTTGGAGTTAATCCATCACCAGTTCCAGCACCTACGATAACATCCATAGCTTTAGCAGCAGCAAGATGATGACTAACTGGACATATTCCACATAATCTTTGGACTGTTACAGGTGCTTCCCAATATGGCCTTCCTTGAATAAATTTCTCAAATCCACGAAATTCTACAATATGTAATCTACTTCTTTCAAAATTATTATCATTATCTAAATGTATAGTAACTTTTCCATGACCTTCAACTCTTGTTACCGGTTCAATTGTTATTTTTTTACCCATTATTACCCCTTATTAATCAAATTTATATGTTTTGTATTTTGGATCAATTTCTTTGCCATTTAATAGGGCAACCAGTGCATCCCAAATTAAATCTGCTCTTGGTGCACAACCGGGAAGAAAATAATCAATTTTTACAATTTCATGACAAGGATAAACTTTATCTAAAAGCATTGGTAATTCTTCATCATTTGGAATTATTTTATCTTCATTGACTGTTGCAGGAGAATCAATATAAGCTTCTTTTAGACAACTTTCTATACTATCTTTGTTATTTCTCATTGCTGGTAATCCACCCATGATTGCACATTCACCAAGTGAAATTAAAATTTTACAGTTTTTACGAAATTCTTTTAAAATATGATAATTTTCAGAATTTGCTACTCCACCTTCAATTATTCCTATATCACATTTTTTTGTGAATGTTTTAATATCATCAATTGGTGATTTGTTGAAATCTACTAAATCAAATAAATCAATAATACGCTCATCAATATCTAAAAATGACATATGGCATCCAAAACAGCCTGCAAGTGATGTAGTTGCTACGATTGGTTTACTCATAATTATATCTCCTTAAGTTTTTCGATGTTATTGCCAATTGGGTTATTATCATATTTTCTAGTTCCTATTGGATTAATAAAACCGCGTTCTTTTCTGAGAATTGCACCAACAGGGCAGATATCCATTGCTTCTTGTGCTTTTTTATCTGAAATATTTTTAGCTAATTCTTTGTCTATACTGATAAGAATTCTATCACCACGATTTTTAAATGCGAAAAGATCTTTACCATCTTCGGTTTTTATTCCTCTGGCACATCTTTTACATTTTATACATCTGTTGTGATCAATCATTAATTTTGGATTTGAAGCATCAATTTCTTTGTTTGAAAATGAATATGGAAATCTTGGAACATCCATTTTTAATCTGTAAGCAAGTGCCTGTAGTTCACAATCACCACTTTTTTCGCATGTTGGACAAAAGTGATTCCCTGCTACAAACATTGTTTCAACAATAATTTTTCTTAGTTCATTTATTTCTGGTGTGTCGTTTTCAATTTTCATTCCTGGAGATGCTGTTGTCGTGCAGGCAGTCATTGTACGACCATTAACTTTTACACTACAAACTCTACAAGATGCTTGAGGTTTAAGACCTTCATATGCACATAATACTGGTATATATATTCCATTATCGCTTGCTACTTTGAGTATTGTTTCTCCTTGGTTAGCAGTAAGTTCTACACCATCAATTGTTATTTTAAATTTATCTTTCATATTTTACTCCTCTATAATTGGCTTTCTGCCAGTAGTATTACAGTATTCTTGAATTGCTTTCGAAATATCAAAAGTTTGCTTGATATCCGAATCTTCAACAAGTTTACTTTCATAAAGATTTGGAAAATTTCTCAAAGTTGTTACTATTGGATTAAAAGCGGTTTGTCCTAAACCACATCTATTCATTTTCATAACATTTTCCCATTCTAACATATTATCTAAATCTGTTTGAACTCCTTTTCCATCAATGATTTTCTGTAAAGTATTTCGATATATTACCGTAAGATTTCTACAAGGAACACAAGAACCACAAGATTCTTCAATAAAGAAGTTAGTATAATTCATAACTACATCTTTTAATAAATCACGATTTTTGCCGATAACGACTATTGAGCCACCAGTACCAAGTTCAGAATAACGAATTTGTTTATCGAATTGGTTTGGCGAAATACAGTTTCCAGAAGGTCCACCAACTTGTACAGCTTGTACATCTTTTGCTCCAACCATTTCAAGCATTTTATTTATTGTAATTCCCCATTCAATTTCGTAAATACCAGGTTTTTCACAATCGCCAGAAATACTTAATAATTTAGTTCCTCTAGATTCTTCAGTTCCAAGTTTTTTAAACCAGTAATTTCCTTTGTTTAATATTTTCACAACAGAAGAAAGAGTTTCTACATTATTGATTACAGTAGGTCTTTCTAAATATCCTTTTATAGCAGGGAATGGTGGTTTATATCTTGGTTCGCCTCTGTTACCTTCAGCAGATTCAAGTAAAGCGGTTTCTTCACCACATACATAAGCACCACCACCTAACTGAATTCTTATATCAAAGTTAAAGCCTTCTTTTCCAAGTATTGTTTTTCCGAGAAGATTTCTTTTTTTCATTTTATTAATTACATTTTCTAAATATTTTTTTAAATATTTGTATTCGTAACGAAGATAAAGGATTCCTTGATCTGAATTGATTGCATAACCACAAACAGCCATTCCTTCAAATACAAGTTCAGGTTTTTCGGTTAATATTACTCTATCTTTAAAAGTTCCTGGTTCACCTTCATCTGCATTACAAAAAATGTATCGTTTGCCTTCAGGTGTATTCGCTGTAAATTTCCATTTTAAGTCAGTTGGAAAACCAGCACCACCACGACCACGAAGTTCAGCGTTTTCTATTTCATTAATTACTTCATCTCTTTCTTGTTTAATTATTTTCATTAAAGCTGAACTGGGAATATAATCATCAGAAAGAATAGCTTTATTAATATTGATATTGTTTTTTGTCATCGATTTGATGAGTTTATCACTATTTTTCCCTTCACCAAGTTCTGCTTTCATTAAATCATCAGTATCTTTTCCATCTTTAATATTTTGCACAATTTCTTTTACTTTTTCAGTTGTTAGATTTGTGAAAACTTTATTATTGATGAGAGCTGCTGGTTCTTGATCACTCATTCCTATACAAGATGTGTTAAATAGTCCAATAAGACCATCTTCTGATACGGTATTGAATTTTATTCCTGTTTCTTTTTCGAATGCTTTTTCAACTTCTTCACGACCAGACATATATGCCGATACACTATCATTTAGATATATCGTATATTTTCCGGTATTTTTTAGTGTAAGAAAATGATAAAAAGAGATTGTTTCCAATATATGCACTTTTGATAAATTCAGCTTTTCTGATAAGGAATCAATTGCATCGTTGGGGATATAATTGAATTCTTCTTGAATATCAAGTAACATATCCATAAGGCGTTTTTTATCTGAGTCATATTGAGTAATTATGTTATTTACTTCTTTTCCCATATTTTTCTCCTATTTAAGATAATTTGTTGTTATTTAAAAAATTAAACCAGTTATCCATTCCGTCTCCGGTTTTTGATGATAATTCAATTATTTTCATCTTTGGATTTACTTTTTTAATATTGTCTTTCAATTGTTGAATATCTAAATTTAGATAAGGCATTAAATCTGTTTTTGTAATTACACAAACAGAAGAATTTTGAAAAGCAAGTGGGTATTTTAAAGGTTTATCTTCGCCTTCAGTAGTGCTAATTAATACAATATTAAAATGAGCACCAACATCAAATTCAGCAGGACAAACAAGATTTCCAATATTTTCAACAAAAAGAATATCTATACCATCTAAATCAATTTCTTCCAATGCTGATTTAATCCACCCAGATTCAAGATGACAATCGCCACCAAAAGGACCAGTATTAATTTGATAAGAAATCATACCTGCATTTGCAATTCTTTTTGCATCAAGAGTTGTTTCAATATCACCTTCGATAACTGCTAAATTACTATCATAATTTTTTGCTGTATTTTCTAATAAAGATGTTTTTCCAGAACCAGGAGAACTCATTAAATTAATATACAACACACCTTGCTCTTTTAAAATAGCTCTTAATTCAATTGCCATTTTATCGTTAGTAGCCAAAATCTTTTTCATTACTTTTATTTCTCTTTCTTGCATTATCCTCCTAATCTCTAAAATTATAACATTTAATTATTATTTTATTCTACATATTATCAATATATACTTTCATAACACAGTGCAAAGTTATGATGTTTTTTTATTCTTAGCAAGTAAAATATTAAAATCTGATGAGAATATTTCACAATCGATTATGAAATATTGTAATATGATATGGTCATATGTGCATTTGATACATAAAACATCAAAAACGATGTAATAATTGCGGATATTGCTGTAATATTTGGTGTTGATTTGTCAATTATTAAAAAAGTTGTTTATACTATATATAATGTTTTATTATTGTATTTCATAAATTTTATTTGAATTTCAATATAAACGAATTTTATTTTTTTTATTGATATTATATTCTTAGGAAAAAAATTGGTTGTGAATATTTTCCCCTCATAATAATCACTTGTTTTTTTCGGTAATACACTTGTCAAAAAATAATTAATAACTTGTATTAATTGTTAACATATGTTACTTTTACGAGTGTATATTTTGGGGAAAATATTGAAAAAAAGAATAGATGAATAAATAAATTAATGACGAAAAAGCAGAGAAAAAATGGAAAATCAAGAAAAAAAGTTAAATAAAAAAGAGAAAAGTTTAAACAAGAATAAAAAGGTAAAAAAAGAGAAAAAAAGTAAAGAATTTAAAATACTTGAAAAAATGAAAAGTGAAAACCTTGAATTAAAGAATAAAATATCTGAATTGGAGAATGATGTTAATGACTTTAAAGATAAATATATTAGAGTTCATGCCGAATTTGAAAATTCTAAAAAAAGATTAGAAAAGGAATTAGT
>JAOZRH010000088.1:0-1513 GCA_029931905.1 Fidelibacterota bacterium | reverse complement strand
TTAGAGTTCATGCCGAATTTGAAAATTCTAAAAAAAGATTAGAAAAGGAATTAGTAAGAAAGGTCGATTTAATTACAGAAGATATATTTTTAGATATAATTCATATTATAGATGATATGGAAAGAGCATTAGTTGCAAATGATGAAAAGAAATCTGATAAAAAGGAAATGGAAGGAACTCATTTGATATATAATAAAATGATTAAAATGTTAGAAAAATATGAAGTTATTCAATTTGATTCAATTGGTAAAGAATTCGATTCTGATTATCATGATGCTCTATTAGTAAGAGTAGATAATGAAAAAGCAGAGCATACAATTGTTGAGGAATTTGAAAAGGGTTATATGCTGAAAAACAATGTGTTGAGGCATGCTAAAGTAATAGTAAGTAAAAAAGAAGATAAAGAGGTTGAAGAAAAATAACAAATGGCAGATTATTATAAAATATTAGGTGTAGATAAAAATGCATCTGCAGAAGAAATGAAACGAGCATATAGAAAAATTGCGATGAAATATCATCCAGATAAAAATCCTGGTGATAAAGTTTCCGAAGAGAAGTTTAAAGAAGCTGCACAGGCGTATTCTGTATTGTCAGATTCAGAAAAAAAAGCAAAATATGACCAATTTGGTGAAGATGGGCTTCGAGGTGGTTTTGGTGGCGGTGGTGCTGGAATGGATATGAATGATATATTTTCCCATTTTAGTGATATTTTTGGTGGTAATAGTGGTTTTGGGAATTTTTCGGATGTTTTTGGGGGAAGAAGTGGAAGAAGAAGCTATAGAAATAATGCTGGATCAAATTTAAGAATAAGAATAAATTTAACTTTAGAAGAAATAGATACTGGAGTTAAAAAAAAAATAAATATTAAACATTTAGTTGTTTGTGATAGTTGTGGTGGAAAGGGTGGAACTAATATACAAACTTGTCCACATTGCCATGGAACAGGTGAGGTAAGAGAAAGGGTAAATTCATTGTTTGGACAAATGATAAATGTGCAAACATGTGGTGCTTGTCAAGGTGAAGGTACCATAATTAAAGATAAATGTAGAAAATGTAATGGCGATGGTAGAATAACTAAAAAAGAACAGATTGAGATAAATGTTCCTGCTGGTGTTTCATCGGGTCAATATATAACAATACATGGAAAAGGTAATGTTGGTGTAAGAGGTGGTATGAGTGGTGATTTACTTGTAATGTTTGAAGAAATTGAACATCCTATTTTTACACGAAATGATGCAGATATATATTTGACTGCTAATATCTCTTGGACAGCAGCCGTATTAGGTGAAAAAATCAAAATTCCAACTATTTCTGGAACTGTTAGTACAGAATTGAAGCCTGGAATCCAATCTGGAAAATATTTGAGATTAAAAAACAAAGGATTGCCAAAATTAAATTCTCATAGAAGAGGTGATCAAATAGTCAAAATCCAGGTAGTTACACCAACTAAATTAAAAAATGACGAAAAGAAAATAATTGAAGAATTAAATAAAATATATTCGAACAATCAGGG
>JAOZRH010000261.1 GCA_029931905.1 Fidelibacterota bacterium | reverse complement strand
TTTTAATAAAACTTCCAAAAAATAATTCTCTTACCGAAACATTGAAGGAACTGCAGGGCGCCGAAGTTGAAATTATATCAACGGAAGGAGATTGTTCGGGAACAATCATAGGTTTGGAACCTATAACTGAAACATTCAATAACTCAACTATTATTATTTATTATTGTTTCAGAAACATTATTAACAGTATCTCAATAAGTATCTCAACCTTGAGAATAATAAGTGTCTCAATCTTTCAAAGTTGCAAATTCAGTCCAAACAATACTTGTTCAAGAAACAGTAGCAATATAAATTTTTCAAATTTGAGATGCAGTCGCACTATCTTTTACATAAACCAAATTTCAATCAACAATAGTTTGTCAATCAATTTGAGTTGAAGTATCAAGAGGTAAAGAATTTGCTCAATCATCAAATACTAAATTTACATCATATTGAAAGTTGTAATGATCTGCATCTATTGTTTTAGTGATTGTGATATTTTCAGTTGTTATATCAGTTGCATTAACAGTTGTCGCATATAAATCAGAGAAATAATAAGCAACATTAGAATCCATATAAACTTTGTCTCAATAAACAGTTCATCATTCAGAATAAACAGAATTTGTTCAAACTGTATATTTATAAGTCCGATTTATATTTACTCAAACAACAGTCGCTTCATAAACTTTGTCAATCTTTGTTCAATCAGAACAATCAACAACATATACCAAATCTTTATCACTAACAGTTTCTCAATCAATTTGAGTCGATGTCGTTCAAGGTAAATCATTCGCTCAATCATCAAAAAATAATTGAACTCTATAAGTTTGTAAAACATCTTCTTGATTAACTAATTCTGTATTAAGAACAAAATTTGTAAGTGCAGACGGAACAACTGCTTTATTATTTATAATTTTGGCTTCTGTTTCTAGCAAAGTTGCATATTGGGTTATTCATTTTGTTGTTTCACTTGCATCAGGAATTGTATCAGGATGAACAACATCTCGATTTGCAGGGGTTCAAGCAACAGTTCAATCAGTATTACAAATAATCCAATCTCAATTATAAAGAGTAAGTCAATTAACAGTTTCAGGATTTGCTCACGAATTAGAAACAATATACATGTCTCATTTATCTCAAGCAGGAAGATTTGTTTCAGTTGTTCAATCAAAAATTCATTTATATTCAGTTCATCAAGAAGCAATTGCATTTATTGCATCCCTCAAATTAATTTTACTAGCAGGAGCTCAAGCAGTAAGGACAATAGGTAAGAATCAATCAGAATTTGTTGTTGTGTTTAAAGCAGAGATTTTTGTATTAGCCATTTTTATTATTTTTATATAAAATTACAAATTATTCTAATTCTAGATATCAAGATCAATCTTCTAACTCATAAAATTCATCATTATTTGAATCTTCCAAAGCATAAAGATTATCTTCAATAGGAGGTTCAGGGGGATTTGTTCAACCTCAAGAACAGAATCATCATAGTGCTATACTCATTTTATCTACATATTACATATAAAAGATTTCCTCATTGTCAATTTGCATAAAATATATTCATTGCTTGGACATATCTACTAAAATTAACTTTCAATGTTTCTCACGGAGTAAGTGGATATTGTTTGTCAAGTCAAACTCAATTATGTTCAGATAAATATATAGGATCAGAATTTTTACAATCTGCTTTAAATGTTATTTCAGGATTAGGTCAGATTCAATATGATTTTGGGACTTCTGCACCAGTATCTCAAAAATCAATATCAGTCAAATCTTCTATTCAAGGAAATATATCATCAATTTTCATAGCAGTTCAATTCATGGTATATTGTTTAATCATTTTTTTGCTGTTGAGATAATAAAAGATCTCTTTCGGCAACAATCGTCTTATATGAGCCTATAATATTTTTAACGATTGAGTTTTGTTTTGCAACTGTTTTTTTTAAATCTTTATTTTCATCTTCTATAATATCAAGTCTAAACTGCTTTTTGTAATATCTACTTAAATAAAAATCTTTTATTTTTCAATCTTCGTAAATAAAAAAAGTTTTATCAGGAAATAAGTTATTTTCAATAATATTATCATAAGGGAAAGGAGTCTGTGTAAGTCTTTCTTTTGCTTGATAAATTATATTGTCATCTTTTATGTAAAAAAACATTTAATCTTGGTTAATAAATAAATCATATTTTACATTACTTAATTTGTTTTTGGGGGTTATTTTATCAAAATTTAAAGTCAAAGTATAATATCAATCAATTTTTTT
>JAOZRH010000260.1 GCA_029931905.1 Fidelibacterota bacterium | reverse complement strand
ATTTGGTCCTGAATCTGGTAGTTTAAGGAGAGCGATTCTTAGTATTGAAAAGTATCTCAAAACAAACAACTATGAGAGTACATTGTATATTCATAAAAATCATAATGAATTTGTAAAAAATATCTTTAAAGATAAGGTTAAAATAATAAATTATGGATTTAGCATTAAGCTTGTTTACAAAAATAATTTAGATATCAATATTATTCAAACCTATTTTAATTTATTAATGTTCGTGTTGATTGGCAGTGTTAGACAATTTTTAATGTTCAGAAAATCGCTAAAAGAAAATCCAATAGTGATTACAGATTTTTTACCACAAATAATTATTTTCGCAAAAATTCTTAGAAAACCAATTATTGGAATATATAACTATTCTCTTGATTATATTTCGCTTGGCAAGAATCCCTTTGCCAAAGTATTAAGTTTTTTTATGGCAAAAATTTATAAACTAACTTACAATTTTTGTACAATTTCATTTATTGAGCAAATAGCCAAAAAAGATAATTATGAGAATAGAGTTTTTGTTTCTCCCATTGCTCGCAATATACTGATTGATAAGGAAAAAATAAGAGAGGAATTAAATGTTAGAAGTGACGAAAAATTAATATTCCTAAGTATTGGTGGAAATTCCAATCCAACGGAAATAATGATGAAATTTCACAAAATAATAGAAAAAACAAAGTATAAAATATTGATATTGCCAAGAGATGATTTTGAGTTAAAGCAATTCAAGGAAAAATACAAATTGTTCGTTTATCCAAAAAAGACTATATATGATACTCAAAATTATATGTGTTCCTGTGATTTGGTTATTTCAAAAGCCGGATTTGGAACTATTGGTGAATG
Source organism: Fidelibacterota bacterium (assembly GCA_029931905.1). Lineage (GTDB taxonomy): Bacteria > Fidelibacterota > Fidelibacteria > Fidelibacterales > Fidelibacteraceae > TCS52. Next base: position 1,400 of record JAOZRH010000260.1, on the reverse strand, counting down.
CCTGAATAATAATTGTAAAATTCTTCCAATTCATCTTGAACGGCATGCAGAAATACGAGAAACTGAAATAAATTTGAAAAAAAACAACCTTATTATCGATTCAATTTATACTACTGATACAGGACAAGAAATAGTGAACAAAATTGAAAAGACGCTAAATAATCAAATAATATTGAATAATATTAAAGATATTAAATGTAGTGGCGAGAATGAAGTTTTTGAGAAATTAAATGATTGGTTGTTGAGTAATAAATAATTTTGTACAATTATAAAAAAATAAAAAAATATTATGTTTTTTTTACAATAAATTGTAATTTATTAAAGGGTAATAAAAAGAAAAAATAATTGTGAGGTTGATATTTCAATAATAATTCGTGACCATGAGGCAATAAGTTATACTAAAAAAAAGATTAGTCAAATAATCAATAATGTTATTCGAATATTTCCAGTTGTTTTGAGTATTTTTTTGCTTGCTTTGCATTTTAAACAAATAAGCATATTTTCGCTTTTTATTATTTTTTTACTTCTTCCACTTTTGCTTTTTATTAAATATTTTTGGGTAATGCGATTTTTCCAAATAATTCTCTTTTTGGGAGCGATTGAATGGATTAGAACAGCAATTGTTCACTTTATTCGTAGAATATCAGATGGTGAACCTTGGTTTTTATTTGTTTTAGTTGTGATGTTTATTGCAATCTATACAGGCGGATCTGCACTAATTTTCTCGTTTTCAAAAACACTTAGAAAAAGATATAGGAATAGAAAATAATTATTAAATTATTTTTTTGTTACATTTGTATCGTTTTTTTTATTACATTAAATAGTATGTGTTGATTAGAGTTTGAAAAATTAAGGAATTACAGTAGATACAATATTATGGAAAAAAATAATAAACAATTGTTAAAATTAACCACGGCTATAGTAATATCAGTATTGATTAGTATTAGTTTCAAGAGTACCATTTTTTACAATTTTAATGAAAAAAATCTGTTTTATATACCATTATCTGTTTTTTTTATATTTTTTTCGGCTATATTGTTGTGTTATTTTACAATAATAGTAGTTATTATTATTTATAGTATAATTATTCCTTCGGTAAAAAGCCGTTTTAATTTTTAGTTTAACAATAAAGTTGTTTATTTATCCAATGTGGTTTTTATTTTGGATTTTTTATTTCATTTAGATTTTTTTTTCATTAATTTTATATAGTATTCACAGTAAATTTATCTAACAAGAGGTTTAGGAATTTAAGAATTATGAATTATAAAATGACGCTTATAAAAGCCTTTTGAGGTTTTATAAAAAAATGGGGATTAGATGATGACAAAAATTATACAAATACAGAGACTGGTTGTATTATTTATTTTGATAATAATAGTAAGTGGTTGTGCATATTTCAA
>JAOZRH010000087.1:6936-8391 GCA_029931905.1 Fidelibacterota bacterium | reverse complement strand
ACAACATCTTTATAATTTCCAACCATATTATAAATTGCATCATTACTAGATACTTTTACTGAAACATTTTTTATAGAATCAATTACATCAGAATTAAATTCTACGGTATCAATAATAAATCCAGGATTTCCATTCTCATTTTCAAATGGAGTTTTTGCACATTGAACAAAAAATACACCTAAAATAACTAACAAGAACATTTTAAAAATATCTTTTAATAATGCTCTTGTTTTTGTTGTTGAAATACTTTTATTTGCCAATAATTTTTTAAATTTTTTCAAGATATGTGTAATATTCCTTCGCAGTTTTTAATATTTTTTCCCTATCATCAATTGACTCCAAATCTATCTCTTTATAAGAAGTCCCCATTTCTTTAAGCATTTTTGTTATGTCTTTATCTGCCAAAAGTTCCTGTAAATAATTTTTCCCCTTAACTTTGACAAATGTAACACCATCAGAATTCAAAATCGCAGCTTTTAAATATTCAATAGGGTTTGAAAGATCAAACTCACATTCAGGAATTTTAAAAGTTTTTTGAATTTCTTTAGAAAAAGATGCAAATGGTTGGTCAGAACTTAAAAATAAAACCGTTTTTGCCCCATCAAACCAAGTGTCCTTAAAATAATTACTCTTAGTCAATATCGGAATTATTGCCGAACACCAATTGTTACAAATAATACGATCCGGTTTCCAATACAAATGTTTCAATGTATTTAATGAAGCAAGAGAATAATACATAAAACTATCAAGATATTTCTTTCTAATAGATTCTGATAATGCAGTTTCTACAATAGATTTTTTATTTATTTTTTGGAACATTTCTTCCTGTTCTAAAAAATATGTCTGCACTCTAGAGTCAGGAATAAAAGACGATTTTACTGATGAGTGAATTTCACCATCTAAGCATTCAACAGAAATATCTTGCAATCTAATTACATCTCGCAATACATTTTTCCGCTCAGAAATAAAACCATATTTTGGAATAATTAATCTAACATCAACCTTATTTTCATTATAAACAACAGAACAATCTTTAATAAAATTTCCTATACTTGTTTCTCCAGAAAAAGGGGCAATCTCGTGTGTTATATTATAAATTTTTAATGACATTGGTTACCTTAAATATGAAAGTTCTCTTAATGCTAATTCATAGTATTCGCTATATGGATAATACTGTACAAGTCTTTCGAATTCCTCTATAGCTCTTGCACTATTTCTTAATTTTTTATAGCAATATCCTAACTTAAGTTGAGCATCATCGTATTTATCTTTCTTGTCAAATGCAAATACTTTTTCAAACTCTACAATTGCTTGCTTATAAAGTCCTTGTGCATAAAAACATTCTCCTAACCAATATTGAGCATTATCAGAAAAAGAATTTCTTTTATCTACGCTTATTCTATGAAACTGTCCTGCGGCTATTTTGTAATTGCCATCATTAAAATGTTTCATTGC
>JAOZRH010000087.1:0-6836 GCA_029931905.1 Fidelibacterota bacterium | reverse complement strand
AGCTATCACCTTAATTTGTTCATTAATTTTGGCGACCTCTTTTCCTACCCTATCCAACTCCGCAACAATCACTTTAATTTGCTTTGACTGTTTAACATCAGTACTGCTTTGTCCACAAACGATTGAACCAAAAAGCAATAAAACAAAAACTAATTTTAATGTTATTGACTTCATTTTTTTCTCCTTTTGTTTCTCTTCTCGTAATTTAAACAATTTTTATTTATATTCCAATTATTTTTTAAAACAAAATAAAAAAAGCATCTTATATACCAACTTTATTAAGAATTTACAATGGTTATTATAAAAAATGTATTATATTTAATGAATATGAAAAAATGTAAATTTACAATAATATTGTTTGTTCTAATCTGGAATTTATACAGTTGTGCTTCTCAAGGACCTCCCGGCGGTGGACCAAAAGATACTGTACCGCCTGATATTTTTTTAGAAAATATGTCAAATGGAGATACAAATATAGATACAGACCAAAGTATTACCTTCAAAACATCAGAAAAAATAGATGAAATTTCAGTCAAAAAGGCTATTACAATATTTCCGTTAAATCTAACCGATTTTTCAATAAAATTAAAAAGTAATGCCATAATTATTTCGCCAAAACCAAAGTGGAAAAAAAACCAATTTTATACGATAATTATTGATCGAAATCTAAGCGATTTACAAAATAATAAGATACACAAGCCCATTTCTGTATCTTTTTCAACTGGGAATAATATACCAAACGGATCAATAAAAGGAAAAATTTACAATTTAGGAACCAAAGATAATTGTATGATTATTTTTTCATCAATAGCAAATTCTGTCGACTCATTACTTAATAGGTACGAATACTATTCACAAGCAAATAATAATGGAGAATTTTATTTCAACTATTTACCATCGAAAAGATTTACTATACTTGGCTTTGTTGACAACGATAATAACAAAAAATATCACCCAAAATTCGACGATTTAATATTACCAAATAAATTATTTGTTGATATCGATGATTCTACTACTATAAATTTAGAATTCAATATCGTTCGTGGAAATTTTCTTCCACCACAATTAATTCAAATTGAAAATATTTATCAAAATTCAACTGAACTAACATTTTCAAAATCAATATCCCAATCAAATGTAAAAAAAAGCTTCAAAATCAATGATATTCCTATCGATACATTTACAATTGATAATGATAAGGTAAAGTTGACACATCATTTTATTGAAAGTGATAGTGCAATTGTTTCAATAAACAATCTAAAAGATAAATTTAACAGATATTTACCAGATACATCTAGTGGATTTCTTATTAATGATTTTACAGATTCAATATACACTATACTTTATAAAAACAAAGAATTATCTACCGTTCCAATAATAGATTCAACAGTAATTGAGGGATATTTGATAACTGAAAATGACACTACATTTCAAATACTTACAAAAAAATATTTAGGTGTTTATGAATTTAACGAAAAGCTAAAAAACAAATCAATTACTGGTAAATTTATTTTTAAAGCACCAAAAAGCAAAAATTATCCCTTTCTAAATAGCGATTCAACTAATAGTGTGAAAATAAATCAAATAGTAAATACAGATTCCGGACGAGTATTTGGGAAAATCACATATTCACAGAAGCTGGTTTTAATTCTATCAAATGATAATATTTCTATTCAAATATGCCCAAAAAAAAATGGGAATTTCTTATTTGACAATTTGCCTTCAGGAAAATATTATTTATATTATTATGTTGATACAAATGGAAATAATCGCATAGATAATGGGAATATTTATCCATTTACACCACCTGAAATAAAAAAACTATTACTAGACAATATTCAAGTGCGAGCAAATTGGGACACAGATATCGGAAAAATAGAGATAAACATTTAACAAATTATGAAAAAACAAAATAAAATATTATTTACAAAATTAGAAGCTACTGGAAATGATTTTATCTTAATTGATTTAAATTTACAAAAATTACCTGATAATTTTACTTCAATAATTCCAAAAATTTGTGACAGACATTTTGGAATTGGAGCTGATGGAATTTTATTAATCGAAAAACACAAATCATTCCCTTTTAAAATGACTTATATAAACTCTGATGGTTCTTATGGTAACTTCTGTGGAAATGGCTCAAGAGCATTGTTAAGATATGCATTTTCAAAAGATTGGTGTTCAAACGAAGTTACATTTATCGCAGATGATGGAATCCACGATGCCAAAATTACAGAAAAAAATATTTCTGTTAGTATGCAAATTGACGAACGACACGAAACATTCAATTTTGATAACGAAATACATTTAAAATATAAAATTGGTGTTAATCATTTCGTGATTCCAGTAAAAAATATTGAAAAATATGATGTTTTAAAAATGGGAATATATTTACACGACCATCAAAAATATAAAATGTATCATTCTAATTTTAATTTTGTTGAAAAATTAACAAATTCAAAAATTCGTGTAAGAACATTTGAAAATGGTGTAAACGATGAAACATTATCTTGTGGAACAGGAAGTGTTGCAAGTAGTATTTTTGCCAACGAAACTTACAATATGGAATATCCAATCACATCAGTTTGTAACGGTGGAAATATTAAAATATTTAAAGAAAATAATAAAATTTGGTTAAATGGAAAATCAAATATAATTTGTACAGGAGAATATTATTATGAATAATTATTACAGTATAATAATGGCCGGAGGAGTTGGAAAAAGATTTTGGCCAAGAAGTAGAAAGAAAAATCCAAAACAATTGTTGAATATTTTTCAAACAGACACAATGATAAATTTAACGATAAAAAGATTGGAAAAAATATCCACAATTAACAACATTTTTATTGTTACAAATCATTCTCAAGCAAAAATGATTTTAGCACAAAATAATAAATTAAAATGGAAAAATTTCATAATTGAACCGTCTGGCAAAAATACAGCTCCAGCAATTGCATTAGCAGTCGCTCATATTGCAAAAAAAGATCCAACGGCTATTGTCGGATTATTTCCAGCAGATCATTTAATAAAAAATGATGAAAAATTTATTACTTCAGTTAATGAAGCAATAAAGGTTGCAACAATGAGAAATGTACTTGTTACATTTGGAATTAAACCCACTTTTCCATCTACAGGCTATGGTTATATTCAAATCGAAAAAGAGACATTGCCAAATTACGATTTTGTATATAAAACAAAAACTTTCGCCGAAAAACCAAACTTATCCACTGCTGAAAGATTTATAGAATCAAAAGAATTTTTATGGAATAGTGGAATGTTTGTTTGGAAATGTACAACTCTTTTGAAGGCAATTCATGATCATACACCAGAATTATTTAGAACTATTTCCAAAATTAAAGAATTAATTGGAACTAAAAGATATGAAAGCTCTATTGAAAAACTGTGGTCATCAATTGCACCAATATCAATCGATTATGGTGTTCTAGAAAAAGCGACTAATGTAAAAGTGGTTCTTTGTACTTTTGATTGGAGTGATATTGGAAGTTGGGATGCCGTTTACAAATTAAATGACAAAGACAATAATCAGAATGTAAAACATTCAGATGGATTATTAAAAGAATCAACAGGAAATTATGTATATAGTAAAAATTCACAAATATTCACATACAACATTCATGATTTAATCATAATAGAAGACAATGGCGTAGTTTTAGTAATTCCAAAAAAAGATTCAGAACATGTAAAAGACATCGTAGATACACTCCAAATAAATGATAAAGAAAACTTATTATAATGAAAGTTAAAAAAATATTAAAAGAACTTGAAAAACTATTAAAAAACAATGAAATGGATATTATTTATGGGACTGGCTCATTTTCTGGCGGATATTGTTTGATAAACAATTCCTCTGTTGTTGTTATAAACAAAAGAACACCAGCAGAAGAAAAAGCAACTGTTCTTGTAAATATAATACTTACAAAACAAATCGACCTAACTAACTGTAAAGCAAGTGTTATTGAATTTATAAACAGATTCAACTAACATTATTAAATAATCTTATAAATATAGATAAATCAAGGGGGAAAAATGAGTGAAAATAAAGAAAAAATATCATTGCCAAAACAAACCATAGGCGAAGAAATTGCCAACGGAATTACACATGGTATAGGAATTGCCCTAAGTGTTGCTGGATTAGTTTTACTTGTAGTATTTGCAAGTTTACAAGGTGATGCATGGAAAATTGTAAGTTTTAGTATTTATGGTGTAACATTAATTACACTGTATCTATTTTCAACACTTTATCATAGTTTTACAAATGTAAAAATGAAAAAGTTTTTTAGATTATTTGATTATGCTTCAATATATTTATTAATTGCTGGAACATATACTCCTGTAACTTTGACAATTTTAAGAGGACCATTAGGCTGGACAATTTTTGGAATAATTTGGGGATTAGCAATTTTTGGAATTCTTAAACAATTTTTATTTTTTGATAAATATTGGGCGTTTTCGGTAGTTACTTATTTAATAATGGGCTGGTTAATTGTATTTGTTATTAAACCATTATTACATGAAGTACCATTTATGTTTTTTATATGGATGCTAATAGGAGGATTGTTTTATACACTTGGAATGATATTTTTTGTGTGGGAAAAAATGCCTTATAATCATTCAATATGGCACCTTTTTGTTCTTGGTGGAAGTATAAGTCATTTTTTCGCATTTTGGTTTTACTTAATTTAAAGAACATTTAATGAAAAAAATATATAAAATATGTCTTTTTACAATTGTACTACTCTTATTAAGTTGTGGTTCAATACACAATAAAATCGAAATCACTATCAAAGCAACAAACAATTCAAAAAATATTGATTCATTAAAGACATCAATAATTAAAATGGATGGTGTTACATCCGTTGCAATTTGTGATTCTTCTCTAAAAATAATTATCATTTATAATCGACTCGAAAATAGCGATTTAAATATTTTAGAAAACATTAAAAAATATGGCTATAAATATAAAATAACAGCAAAAAAGAGATTGGAAAAATGATTTATATTTTAGATGCACATAACATAATGTTTAAAATGTATGATTTTAACAATACATTAGAACATCAAGATATTCGCAAAGATTTTATTAGGCAAATATCAAATATTGCAATAAATAAACAAGATAAAATAATAATTGTATTTGATGGACAGAATTATTCACAAACAACAAAATCAAATTCAAATATTCAAATTATATATTCATCATCAAATGGACAAAAAGCGGACGGTGTTATAAAATATTTATCTGAAAAATATGAACAAAAAAAAGTAACTGTAATTTCGTCTGATATTTCTGTAGTCAAATATGTAAAACAAGGCGGATTAAATGTCATCTCAAGTCAAAAATTCATAAAAGAATATATAAATAAAAAGCATGAGAACAATAAATCAAATAATTATAAAGAAAAAGAGATGAATGAAAAAGATATAGAATATTGGAAAGAAATTTTTAACAACAGATAATAAAGGAAATATATGGCAAATGTAGTAGCAATAGTTGGTCGTCCAAACATAGGGAAATCAACATTATTTAATCGTTTTTTGAAACAAAGAAAAGCAATAGTTCACGAAATTGAAGGTGTAACAAGAGATAGGGTTTACTCTGATGTAATGTGGAATGGAAAAAACTTTACTGTCATTGATACTGGCGGTATTATGATTCATCCACAAAACATGATAGATAAAAATGTGCGAGAACAGGCATTGATTGCATCTGATGAAGCAGATTTAATCTTATTTGTGGTAGATGCAACAACAGGGGTAACTGATTATGATATGGAAATAGCAAAAATACTCAAAAAAAATAATAAAACCGTTCTACTTGTTGCAAATAAAGTGGATAACGAGAAATTAGAAGATAACATACACGAATTCTATTCTTTAGGTTTTGGAGAAATTATTGGTGTTAGTGCAATTTCTGGTAGAAATTCTGGTGATCTATTAGATAAAATCATTGAATATTTACCACAAAAAAAGAGAAAGAAAAAGAATTATTCATTAAATCTTTCATTACTTGGAATGCCAAACGCAGGTAAATCAACTTTTGCAAATGCATTTTTAGGAACTAATCGACACATCGTAACCGACATTCCAGGAACAACGAGAGATAGCATTGACAGTCAATTTGTATATAATAAAAAAATTATAAATATCGTTGATACTGCTGGATTGCGAAACAAATCAAAAATAACCGATTCTTTAGAATATTTTAGTTATGTTCGTACACAAAGAACAATTGGTGCAAGTGATATTTGTATATATATTATTGATATAAATAAAGGATTTGCTAAACAAGATATTCGTTTAATAAATTATATTATTGACAATCATAAAGGATTGATAATCGCATTCAACAAATGGGATTTAGTTGAAAAAACAGAATTTACTGCTGATGAATATTTACATTGGACATTTTCAAGATATCCAATGTTAAAACATTTTCCTATTTTTTTTACTTCAGCAATCAATAGAGAGAATTTATTAAAAGTACTTAACGAAGCATTGTTATTACAAGTTAGAAAAAAAATAGAAATTAAAACATCAACATTAAATAGTGTTATAGGAGATGTTTTAAAAAAAACACCACCACAAGCACTAAATGGAAAATTTATTAAAATTAAATATATCACTCAGTTGAAATCCGATCCACCACTTTTTGGTTTTTTCTGTAACGAACCAAGCTTAATTACCGTTCAATACAAAAAATTTCTCAAATCCAAATTAAGAGAAAATTTTAATTTAAAAGGTGTACCAATTGGTCTAATATTTAAGAAAAAATAATCCATTTTAAATTTATTTATTACATTAATTGCATTTAT
>JAOZRH010000086.1 GCA_029931905.1 Fidelibacterota bacterium | reverse complement strand
TAGATTTGATTATAAAATTTATTCTCTATCATCTTATGAAATTGGTTATGAAAACAAATGTGTAAAATATCATTCTGAAACGAGTGAAGTAATCAGTAAATTTCAATTATCATTTTTATTATTTGGTAAGAATTTTGATGAACAAGTACTAAAAATGAAATATTTAAAAAAGGGAATGATTCCTGATTTTATACCTTTTGTTAATATGAATAAATTAGTGTGGAAAACGAAAATTCATTGGAGCATTACTACTAGATTTGACAGAAATATTCAATTGTTAGTTGAAAGGCCATATTATATACATATTAATAAATATTATTTATTTTTCACTTGTGGAATTGGTGCAAAAATTTACACACCATATACAATATATAAAAATAATATTTTTCAAATTGAAACAGCTAATCCCAAAATAGATCCTGTAATTGATATAGATATATATTTTCCATACGAACAGTTGTTTTTTTAATAATAATTTGCGTTATATTAATTAAAATTGTTAAATTTACGGTCAGAATTGAAGGAATAAAATAAAATGAAAAGAAAAATATTGATAGAATTGTTACATTATTCAAATAAACATAAAAAATTTATTTTTACTCCATTGATTTTATTGATATTTTTTATAATTTGGCTAATAATTAACAAAGACAATATAATAATAATCCCTTTTATTTTTTAATATTTTATAATGAAAAACAGACGCAAACAATTAAAAAATAGCATATTTGATATAATCTTGATTACATTTTCAATCTCAATTGTTTTTTTGATTGAATATTTTTTACAATTAATTAATTTTGGTGAATCATATCCACTTGCTAAGATTGTTAGTAAAAATAATGTAGAATATTATATGGTAAATGAAAATTATCCCAAAAAATATTTTTCTAACAATGTGATAAATTCACCACAATTTAAACCTCAATATTTTAAATATGAAAAGGATACTAATACTTTTAGAATATTTGTTGTTGGTGGAGAAGTTATAAATGGTGTTCCATACGATAAAAGCATTAATCTTTCGAGTATTCTAAAATATTCACTAAATAAATCTATTGGAAATAAAAATGTGGAAGTGGTTGATCTTACGAATGGTTCGTTTAATAGTTTTGCAATCAATGATATTGTAAAGGAATTACCAAAATACAACCCAGATTTGTTGATAATAAGTACAGGTTACAATGAATTTTTTGGAATTCCTAATTCGCATAAAATTAGAAATAGTGGATTAAAATATTTTTATATTGAATCATTTATATTTTTTAGAGAGACACGAATTTATCAATTGGCAGAGAAAATAATTAATATATTCAAAGAAGAAAAAAGTGACGAAATTAATTATTTACAAGCAGATTATTATAACAATCAAATCGATTATAAATCTGGAAAATATGTTAATACAAGGAAGAGTTTTTTAAGGAATTTATACAAAATTGAAAGTGTAACATCAAAATATCATATTCCTGTGATGATTTCATCTGTTAGTTCAAATTTTTCAAACATTCCACCATTCCAATCTAAGTTTAATGATGAAGAGTATTTAGATATAGAATTAAATCGCATATTTTCGAATTATTTAGAAGAGCATGATAATGCTCGTACGATTGATTGGTTAGAGGATTTAAAGTCTTGGGAACCTCAATCGGCGATATATTATTATTGTAAAGCAAACTTGGACAAATTAAATAATAATAAAAAGATAAGTTTAAGAAATTATACAATAGCTGTTAGGTTAGATAAGTTTCATTTTAGACCATTACAAGATTGGAATTTTGCGATTAAAAATTTTGCGAAAGAAAAAAAATGGACTTTAATTGATATTGATGCTGTATATGATGAGTATACAGAAAATAAAATAAATTGTGATAAAATTTTTGTTGATCATTTAAATCCCAATATTTTTGGATATTGGTTGTTTGCAAATGAGTTTGTTACAAATATTCAACGGGATTATGTATTGCATGATGATAATAATTTTAAAGAGACATTTCATCAATTTGAAATAAATTATCCTATAACAGATTTTACAAGATTAAATCAGTTGTTATATAAAAATAAAATAAGTAATTATATATTTGATAAAAATAAAACGATAAAAAATACAATATCTATTGCAACAAAATATTCTTCTAAACATATAAATGGAGATATGAAGTGGATAGATGCAAATAAAAGTTTGTTGGATTATTATTTAAATAATGACAATAAGGAAGAAGCTCTGAAATATTTTAAGAATATTAAAAGAGTATATCCATATGGGCAAATGGCAAAGTTAAACTATAAAACTGATTAGTTAAAAAATGAAAAGTTTTTGTTTTTATAAGAAAATTCTATAACTTTGGAGTTAGATGGGAAATGCAAGGATTACAAATAAAATAAGGAAATTTATGAAAAGAAATAAAATATTATTGATTGTTTTGTCATTTATTATAATTGTTAGTATTTCATTAACAAATTGGGGAAAAGTATCTGGAAGTGTTAATGACTTATATCTAAAAATGAAAATATTTAGTGATATAATGGTTATTGTGAATGAAAATTATGTTGAAGAAGTTGATTGGGATAAAACGATGGAAGGGGCATATCGTGGGTTGCTTGAGGAATTAGATCCACATTCTGTTTACATAGAAAAGAAAGAAACAAAAAAGATTGAAGAAGATTTTAAAGGCGAATTTCAAGGAATTGGAATAGAATTTGATATCATTGATGGATATATTACGGTAATTTCTCCAATAATTGGAACACCTTCCGAAAAAGTTGGGTTACAATCAGGTGATCAATTTATAAAGATTGATGGAGAATCAGCTTATAAAATTACTAAAGATGAAACATTTAAAAAATTGCGTGGAAAAAAGGGAAGTAAGGTTGTTTTAACCATAAAAAGATCGGGTGAGGAAGAACCCTTCGATGTTGAAATTATTAGAGATGATATACCTATTTATTCTGTAATAGCAAGCTTTATTTATGATGAAAATGTTGGATATATTAAGGTTAATAGATTTTCTGCAGAAACTAGTCATGAATTTAGTCAAGCATTAAAGAAATTAAAAAAAGAAGGTATGGAATCCTTAATAATAGATTTGCGTAGTAATGGCGGTGGATATTTGCATCAGGCGGTTGCAATGTTAGATAATTTTTTTGATAAAGGTGTTAAGTTAGTTTATACAAAAGGAAGAATAAATAGTTCAAATCAAGAGTACTATTCTAATATTAATGGAGAATATACAGATATTCCTTTGGTTGTATTAATAAATCGTGCATCAGCAAGTGCTTCCGAGATCGTATCCGGAGCAATTCAAGATTTGGATAGAGGACTTATTGTAGGAAAAACTTCATTTGGAAAAGGATTAGTTCAAAGACAGTGGAAATTAAGAGATGGAGCTGATTTGAGAATTACAATAGCAAAATATTACACACCTTCAGGTAGATTAATACAACGCTCTTATGCCAATGGTTCAAGTGAGTATTATGAAGAATATTATATATCTCCAGATAGTGTTTTTAGTGATTCATTAGATAATGAAAAACATATTAGACCAAGCTTTACAACCAAATCTGGAAGAACTGTACTTGGAGGAGGAGGAATTACTCCAGATATAATTGTAAAAAGCGAATTTGATCCAACAAAAAGTACATTGGCGATTTATAGAAAATCATATCGTAGTTTTTTTCAATTTGCTCAAGAATATTTGAAAAAACATCCGGAATATAAGGAAATGGAAGTGAATGACTTTGTATTTAATGAAATATTTCCAGAAAGTTTTATAGAAGAATTTTATGAATATATTTCTAAATCGATTGATGAAATGGAAATTGAAGATTTAGAAAAAGATAAATTGTTAATTCAAATGTTAATAAAATCTGAGATAGGAAAAGTTATTTGGGATAATAATGTGTTTTGGAAAGCAAGATTAACGAATGATGACCAATTTAAAAAAGCATTTAATTCTATTGATGATGCAAAAAAGACAACTGAATTATAAATTGATAAATAAAAATAGGATAATTATTGACATTTGTATTATTATTAGTTAAAATATAGTTAGGTGAAAGAGATATAATTAAAATTGGAGGAGAAAAATATGTTAGTAGATTATTTTGTTAAGGGTGGAGCGTTTATGTGGCCTATATTGGCGACATTTGCTTTTGGTTTAATTATTAGTTTTGAAAGATTTTATTCTTTAGCTGTTGCTGGAGTACAAACAAAAAAATTCTTAGCTGATGTTGAAGATACATTAAGAGATGATGGTATTGATGCTGCAAAAGAATATTGTGCGACATCAAGCAGTCCTGTTGCATCGATGTACCATGAAGCATTAAGTAGAGTAGATCAAGGAATTGATAAAGTAGAAAAAACAATTGCATCTGCAGGTTCTTTGGAGATGGCATTTTTAGAAAAAAATCAAGTTTGGTTATCAACAGTAATTACAACAGCTCCTATGTTAGGATTTACAGGAACAGTGGCTGGAATGGTTAAATCATTTAACGATATTGCTAAAGCAAATGATATTTCTCCTACTATTGTTGCATCAGGTATTTCTCAAGCATTGTTGACCACATTATTTGGATTGGTTGTTGCTATGATAATTCAAGTTTTACAAAACTGGTTTTTAACAAGAATTGATAAATTAATTATAGATATGGAAAAAAGCTCAGTAACATTATTAGATGTATTGGCAGAAAAAAATATTAAATAATATTAATAACAAAAGAGTAAATTATGTTTACAGAAAAAAAGAAAAAAAGAAAAACAGATATTCCATCTTCGTCGATGTCTGATATTGCTTTTTTATTATTGGTTTTCTTTCTTTTGGTTTCTACGATTGATCAAGACAAGGGTGTTCAAATGGTATTGCCACCAATGGGAGGTGATATGCAAATTGCCAAAGTTAATATCACAATTGTTCAAATTAATGCGGAAGGAAAGATATTATTTGATGATGAAATAGTACCATTAGGTCAAGTAAATGTTAGAGCAAAAAATATGATAGCAAAGAATCCTAAGATGATATTTTCAGTTCAAACGGATACAAAGACAAAATATCAGGATTATTTGAGTGTTATTGATCAGTTAAAAATCGCAGATGCTAAAAAAATATCGATAGCTGGGTAAATAAAATTAAAGGTAATTTAAAATGAGTTTAAAAAGAAAAAACGATTCAAAAGCTGAAATTCCTACATCTTCGATGCCTGATATTATTTTTATGTTGCTAATATTTTTTATGATGACAACTGTATTGAAAACATTTGATGGATTAGATGTTATGCTTCCAGAAGCAAGGAAAATTGCTAAATTGGAAGGAAGTAAAAGACATGTTGCATATGTATTTGTAAGTCGTGATGGAATGATTTCTATTGATGATAAAATGGTAAAGTCAAGTGATGTGAGTAAGGCGATTTATCAGAAAAGAAAAGATGACAATCAGTTAACGGTTTCATTAAGAGCTGATAACGAAGTTGCAATGAAAGCTATATCAAATGTTCATTTGGAATTGAGAAAAGCCAATGCATTAAAGTTAAATTATTCTGCAACAACAAAGACAACACCTTATTAGGAGATTATAATGTCAGTAGAAAAATTTAAAATATTTAAAGAGAGATCATCATTTTATTCAGAAGTGTCAGCAGTACTTGTAATGTTATTGTTTTTGCTTGGGTTTTATTTTATTCCCAAATTTGAATCAAAAACAAAAATAATAGAAAAACACATTCAGATTATGGATGCAGTTGAAATTCCTGAAACACAAAAATTGGAACAATCTGCACCACCTGAAAGACCAACTGTGCCTGTACTGAGTGAGGATGTTGATGTATCAGAAGATGTAACTATGGAAGATTTTACATTTGAAGATTATGAAGCTATGGATGCACCACCACCACCACCAGAAGACAATGCTTCTGGAGGATCAAGAGTGAAGTTTATTCCATATGATGAAGCACCTACACCTTTGGGAGGCGCGTCAGCAATTCTTAGAAATGTTGTATATCCTGAAATAGCTCGTGAAGCTCAAATAGAAGGTAAAGTAGTAATTCAAGCATTCGTTAATGAAAAAGGAATTGTTACAGATTGTGTTGTATTTCAAGGAATTCCTAATACGGGATTAAATGAAGCGGCAATGGAAGCAATTAGAAAGACAAAATTCAATCCAGCTAAACAAAGAGATAGAAATGTTGGTGTTTGGATTGCGATTCCAGTAAATTTCAAATTGAAATCGAATTAAATAATAACTTTCATAGAATAAAGATGTGCAAAGTATTATTGCTAATGGCAGTAATACTTTGTTTTTTATAGTGTACTTATTTAAATAATGATTGAATTATTTAATAAAATATTATGATATAAACATTATTTAATTTACAGTGAAATATTTAATCATTATTATACTTTTTATTATTGTTGGTTGTTCTATTAAGAAAAAAGAATATTATGATAATGGAAACAAAATGATAGAAGGATATTATCCTTATGGATTTGGGAATTATACTGAAGTGTTTTTTTTGAAAATGGCAAAGAAATTGGAAAATTAATTTATAAAACATATGGGAATAGCTTAAAAAAGTACGAAGGACAATTTGTTGATTTTGATAATATGGTAATAATTTATTACCAAAACTATAAAATCATTAATAAACAAGAATATTAATCTACTTTTTTCCCTACAAAAAATAATAATAGAAAAACCACACCCGATCCCATTAATAATGAAATCCATGCGGACATTCCTAAAGAAACTGGTATATATCCGAATAATATTGCAATGATACCGACAGGAACTGCATAAAATAATTGTGTTTTTACATGGTCAATATGATCGCAAGATGCTCCCATTGATGAAAGAATAGTGGTGTCAGAAATAGGCGAACAATGATCCCCAAAAATTGCACCAGTTAAAACAGCTCCGATACTAATATTGATAAATAAAGGATCTGGATTTATTGCAAAAGCAAGTGGTATTGTTAAAGGCATTAAAATTCCCATTGTACCATAAGATGTGCCAGTAGCAAAAGAAATTATTGCTCCCAGAATGAAAATTATTGACGAAAGTAAAAATGGTGGAATTCTACCAGATAAAATATTTACTAAATATCTAGCAGTTCCCAATTCTTTTACAACACTACTTAATGTCCATGCAAGAGCTAAAATTAAAATTGTAATTACTAATGATTTAACACCTTTTACCCAAATATCTATCGCTTCTTTTATCGAGAATATTTTCTGAATTCTTCCCATTAGAGCTGCTAAAATACTTGAAAGGAGTGCGGCTTGGAATAGTACAATTGCAGCATTAGAATTGCTAAAACAATGTCTTATTGCGAACCATGATGCATGATTGTTTCGTATTTGCTCTATTAATTCAATATTACTACTGGCGACTATTGTTTGATATCCGTTGTAATATAATCCTAAAAAAGCTACAGTTATTAAAGTTGTAATAGGTAATACTGCATTAATAATTCTTAATTTACTTCCTTCTTTTGGTTGAATGCCTTGATTTTCTAAATCACTCATTAGTTCTGCTGTATCAGAATGGACTTTGCCTGTTTTTCTGGTTCTTACCTCTGCTTTTCTCATAGGACCGAATTCTCTCAATAAAATTGCTGAAAAGAAAATGAATATTAGTATAAAGATATTATAAAATCTAAATGGGATAGTGGCAATAAATACTCCATATGCACTAACATCTTGTCCGATTGCATCAAATCCATCTTTTATTAAACCCAATTCATAACCTACCCAAGTTGATATTAATGCGATTCCGGCAATTGGTGCTGCTGTAGAATCTATAATAAATGACAATTTTTCTCTCGAAACTCTCATTTTATCTGTAACAGGTCGCATTATTGGTCCAACAGTCAAGGCATTGGCATAATCATCAAAAAATATTACAATTCCCAAAAGCCAAGTATAAATTTGAGCAGAAGTAGGAGATTTTGCTTTTTCTGATAATTTTTCGGCTATTGCTTTTGCACCACCCATTCTTGAAATTAATGCTATTAATCCACCAATTGTTAAAGTTTGTAGTATAATTCCAGCATTCCAAGGTGAAGAGATTGATTCTAATATTTCTTGTGTTACTTTTAAAAAACTAAACATAAATGAACTAAATATATTATGTTTTTCTAATAATAAAATATAAATACCAGAAAATATTCCAGTAAATAATGATAAAAGTACATTTTTTGTAATAAAAGCTAATATAATTGCCACTATTGGTGGGATTAATGTTAACATTCCATATTTATTTGCATTTATTTGTGCCATAGAAGAATCGCCACAAAAACCAATAGAAACGAACATAATTGATAGTAATGTTCCCATCAGAAAAATTTTCAGAAATTTATTCATTGTAACTCCACTTTGTAAAATTTCATAATTAATTATCCATCGTTAAGTAATTTAAATGAAATTATTTAAAATTACAAAGATTAATATTTTATATTG
>JAOZRH010000259.1 GCA_029931905.1 Fidelibacterota bacterium | reverse complement strand
TTACTATTTACCATTAACCTGTTTGGTATAAGTATTTATGACATTCAATATACAAAAAAAGCGGGTAATAATAAAACTTATCCATCAAAATATAATGGTAAAACCGTTACAACTGGTGGAATTGTTACTGGAATAAATTTTTTAAAAAATAACACCTTTTTTATAGAATCCTCTTCGGGTGGACCTTGGTCAGGAATATATATTGATCATAGTAATAATTCGGTTTCGTTAGGCGATAGTATAATAATTACAGGAAAAGTTTACGATTTTTATGGTCCTACAAAAATTAATAATGTTACAAAATTGCAAATTATTAGCTCCAAAAATAAACTACCACCACCTATTAATATTTCAACAAACGATATAAACAAATATGAAAAATATGAAAGTGTTTTAGTTACAATCAACAATGTAAAAGTTACCGAAGAATCAATCAGATTTGGAAATTGGAAGGTTGATGACGGAAGTGGTGAATGTACAATTTCATCAGGATTTGTAGATATAATAAAAATGGGCGTTCCTATAAACTTAGATCGTCATTTTAACAGCATTACTGGTATATTAAATTATATTTATAACAATCATCATATAAATCCACGAAGCACAAAAGATTTTTCCAATTTATCAAAAAATTTCTCATCAGAAATTGGTGATACACTTACGATAATTCAAAAACCATTGTTAAATATTCCGCACATTGGAATACCTGGCGATAAAATTGAGATTCTCTGTAAATCAGATAAATTACTAAATGAATGGTCTGCACATATTCAATTTAAAAAATTCAAATACACTTTAAAAATTTTAAAAGTAGATAAAGATAATAATTTCTACAAATTAACCGTAAAAATTCCTCAAACAAATCTATATGAATTATTTGATTTAATTGTATCTGACGGAAAAGAAACAGATAAAACAGAAAATGCTATAAAAATAATTCCAAAATGGAAAAAAGATTACTATTTTATTCATATAACAGATTCGCATTTGCCAACTCACTACTCATATATAAATATAAATTCCAAAACTGACACATCAGAAATCGATGATTTAAGAGAAGTAATAAAAGATATAAATATTCTCAATCCAGAATTTGTATTATTTACTGGAGATATTATAAATGACGGAGAAATGGAAGATTATCAAAGCAGAAGATACTATACAAAAAGTCAAAAATTAATAGCAGAATTAGAAGTTCCAGTATATATCACCTCTGGAAATAATGATCTCGGAGGTTGGAAAGAAACGCCACCAAAAAAAGGAACTGCAAGAAGAGATTGGTGGAGATTCTACGGTTGGAAATGGTTGCAAAACAAAACAAAATTTTATCCGTATCACACACAAAATTTTCACTTCAAATATGGCTTGCAAAACTATATTGGATTAGAAGCATATCAAAACACCGACAATTACCTGGAAAAAATTTATGGAAATACAAGTTTTACAAATGATCAAATGAAATATTTAAAAACAGTTTTAGCAAAAATTCCCAAACAAGAACAAAAAATATTATTTTATCATTACGATTTTTCAAGACAGCTAAATCTTGATAAATTAGGCGTTGATATGGCACTTTGGGGACATGTTCATATTAATTTGGTAAACTTTAAAAAACGACCATATAACATAGCAACGGCAGCCACTTGTGATGGAATGCGAGCTTATCGAGTTATTAAAGTAAAATCAAATAAATTATATCCACAAAAAACTGTTTCAGCGGGCGACAATGGAAAAAAACTTGATATTGAATACTTTCCATCAAATGATGGGAAAAATAATGTCGTTAAAGCAATAATAAAAAACAACCATTCCATCTCTTTTGAAAACATACTAATAAAAATCAAAATGCCAAAAAGTTCAAATTATGAAATTAAAAATGGCAAATTATTACAAACATTAAAATATAATAATTTTAATATTTGTTATATTAACACTTCTATTTCCTCTTCAAACACTACTACTGTCTCAATATCAGCAAAATAAATTTATTATCAATATTTTTTAGGAGATAAAATTAATTATGAAAAAATATAAACTATTGTTAATAGTTACACTTCTTATAACAAATATATTTGGTGTAAGTATCCACGACATTCAATATACCACAAATGCAGGAGATGGAACTTATCCATCAAATTATAATGGTTCAACAACAACAACTGGCGGAATAGTAACCGGAGTTAAAAACAACAAAACTTTTTTTATGGAATCATCATCTGGTGGTGCTTGGAATGGGATATATGTTTATGACAAAAATTACACTGTTTCAATTGGAGATA
>JAOZRH010000085.1 GCA_029931905.1 Fidelibacterota bacterium | reverse complement strand
CCTTTCTTTAAAACACTCTTTATTTTAATTGAATATTTCACAAATATTTAATAAATTTCGAACGATGTAAACATAAACTTGAGTTAAAAATGACAAAAATCGCAGTAATCCAAACAAAACCAATTTTTGGTGAAATAGAATCTAATTTACAAACGATTAAGGAATTATTTCCAACTTCTGCTGATTTGGTTGTTTTGCCGGAATTATGTACTACTGGTTATCAATTTACAAATTTAGATGAAGTAGAAAAGTATAGCGAAGATTTTTCCGATTCACATTCTGTTGATTTTTTAACAAAATTAGCGAGAGAAAATAATTGTGTAATTGTAGCTGGACTTGCAGAAAAAAGTGGCCAAAAAATTTATAATTCTGCGGTTGTGATTTCAAAAAAAGGATTGATAGCAACATATAGAAAAATAAATTTATTTTATCGTGAAAATTTGTTTTTTTCTGCTGGAGAAAATGAACCGCTTGTTGTAGATATTGGATTTTGTAAAATTGGTGTGATGATTTGTTTCGATTGGATATTTCCTGAAGTAGCTCGTTCACTTGCAAAACAGGGGGCAGACATTATTTGTCATTCGGCAAATTTAGTTTTACCATTTTGTCAAGATGCGATGATTACTCGTTCAATTGAAAATCGAGTTTTTACTGCTACGGCAAACAGAATCGGAAACGAAAATCGTGATGGAATTGATAATTTGGTATTCACTGGAAAAAGTCAAATCACTTCACAAAAAGGCGAAAGATTAATCAGTGCAAGTTTAGATAAAGAGGAAGTTGTTTTTGCAGAAATTAATCTTAAATTAGCTCGTGATAAAAAAATTAATGAATTTAATAAATTGTTGAAATAAATTGGTTGCTTCCAAAAAATAAGGGAAAATATTATGAACAAAAACATTGTTTTAACTTCACAAGATGCACAGCAAGTTGACAAAATTGCAATGGGTGAACTTGGGCTTGTTGGTAAAAATCTTATGAAAAAAGCTGGTGGATTTACAGCCCAAAATGCTTTTAAAATTATGGAAGAAAAAAATATTTCTAAGTGTCAAATATTTTGTGGAAAGGGAAATAATGGTGGTGATGGATTTGTTTCTGCCTACGATCTTTTTCAATATGGCAAAGAAGTTGATGTTTTTGTAATTCCAAAAGAGGACGAAATAAAAGGTGATGCAAAATATCATTTTGAAAGAATTGTTAAAGCGGGAATAACTCCAATTTTCGTAGATAATTTAGCCGAAATTGAAAATAAATTAGATAGCGATTCGCTTTGGATTGATGGAATTCTTGGCACAGGATTAAACAGTGATTTACGAGGACCAATTTATGAATTTATTAAGTTATTGGTGAAAAATCACAAAAAACAACCAGTAGTTGCAATCGATATTCCTTCTGGAATTGATGGAACGAATGGAAAAAATCGTGGCTCAGTTTTGAAAGCAGATATAACAACAACTATGGGATTTTACAAATTAGGAAATTTTCTGCAAGACGGAAAAAAATATAATGGCGATGTAAAAATGGTTGACTTGGGATATCCAGATGAATCATTTAAAGATGTGAAAAATAAAATATATCTTTGTGATGATGAGATGATTAAAAAAATAATTTCACCAATTGAAATTACGGCTCATAAATATCAAATTGGACAGCTTGTAGCAATTGGCGGATCTGATTCAATGGGTGGTGCAATTACACTTTCAGCTATTAGTTCTTTGCGAAGTGGAGTTGGAATTTTGCATTCTATCGTTCCAAAATCTGTTGCAAACAATTTAAAAGCACATTCAATTGAGACGATAGTTCATCAAGCGGAAAATGAAAATCATATTGAAAAAAAAGATTTAAAACTTGTAAAAACATTAGATAAAAAAACAAAAGCATATTTATTGGGGCCAGGAATTGGCAGAAATACAGCAACAAAAATATTTATAAAATCATTTATTACATTTAACAAAAAACCAACAGTAATTGATGCTGATGGATTGTTTCATTTAAAACCTAACGACTTTTTGTTTATGGATTTTCCTGTTGTAATCACTCCGCATTGGGGTGAATTTTGTCGTCTATTTTCAATTGATTCCGAAGAATTATCTGAAAATTTAATAGAAATTACAACACGAATTTCACAAAAATATAAAATAACAATTCATCTTAAAAGTTCAACTTCAATTACAACATTTCCAAGTGGTGAAATTTTTATTCATCGAACTGGAACTCCTGGAATGGCAACTGCTGGCTCTGGCGATGTGTTAACTGGGTTTATTGGAAGTTTTCTTGCACAAGGAATTTCAGTAGAACATGCAACTTTGATTGGAGCCCATATTCACGGAAAAGCTGGAGAAATGGCTTCGGAAAAATTTGGCGATAGAAGTATGATTGCTTCGGACATAATTAAATTTGTGCCAAATGTATTAAAAAGATTTGAGAAGTAAATTGTGAAAACTCTTAATTTTTGATATTGTCTTATTGGATAATAAAGAGATTAAGATTAACGGAATAGGGAAAACGGAAAAAAGAGGCAGGGGAGATAGAATTTGGGGTGTAAATTTCTAATTTTTTTCCTATTAGTATTATTAAATTAGAATTACCTAGATAATTTAAAAAACAAAATTAAATCCTTGCATAACTAATAAAATTTTTATATTATATGAGCAAGTTAAAGGACGCGGAGTGGAGCAGCTGGTAGCTCGTTGGGCTCATAACCCAAAGGTCAGAGGTTCGAATCCTCTCTCCGCTACTAATGAAAGGTCTCAATCGAGGCCTTTTTAATTTTACAAAGAATTTTATTATTTAGTTGTTTTAAATTAAGTCGATAAATTTTTTCAGAGACACAAACAATTCTTCTAATTGTTCGTCAGAATGTTCGCTTGATAATGTAAAACGGAAAAAACCATTTTGTGGACCATTCTGATATTTAATAAACGGCGGATATAGTTTATTTTCAATTAGTATGTTTTTTAATTTATGATTAATATTTTGATTTTTGAAAGCTATTCCAATAATTGGTGTTGGAGAAACATTTATTTTGAAACCAATTTTATTTAATCTCAATTTAAAGGATATAGATCGTTTTTGTAAATCTACTATTTTTTGTGGATTATTTTTAAGTATTTGTAAGGATTTTATTGATGCTCTGCATAGTGGTAATGGATATGCAGAACTGCCAATATAAACATTACTTTGTTTAATTTTACTAATTAATTTTTTATCACCAACTATAAATCCACCATAAACACCAAATGCTTTACTTAATGTTCCAACTTGAATTAAATTTTTTTTAGAAAGGTTAAAATGTTCCCAAGTTCCTTTGCCAGTTTTCCCTAAAATTCCGACAGAATGAGCATCGTCAGAGATAACTGTGCCGTTGAATATTTCTGCTAATTTCAAATAATCACCTAATGGAGGAATATTGCCGTTTATTGGTGTACCTATTCCTTCAGTGATTATTAATGGATGTATATTAGATGTGCAATGCGTTTCCATTTTTGTTTGCAGATCATTGATTAGCAAACTATCAAATTTAATAATAATTGGTTTTAACATATTTATTGCATCAAGAATACTTGAATGAATATTGTCGTCAATAAAAATCATATCATATTCTGTATGAATACTTTGTAATAGGGCAATATTCGCTAAATATCCTGTTGGCAATAATACGGCAGATTCAGTATTAAAAAAATCCGATAATTTATTTTCTAATTCAATGTGAAGAGGATGATTCCCTGTTGTACTACGAGAACCGCCACTATTTATTCCGTATATATTATTTGAATCATTTAAAGCTTCTATAACTTCTTTATGCCAAGAAAGACGATGATAATCATATCCACCAAAAAAAAGAAATTTTTGGTTATTCCAAAATACATTTGTTTTGTCTATTGGTCGTAAAATTGGTGTTGTCATAATTAATATAGAAAATATAGCATCGTTGCACAAATAAATGGTATGGAAAGATTGTCATTAATGATTGGAATGATACCTTCACCGATAGTTGCTGTGGTTAAAATTAGTAAAGCTAACCAAAAATTTATATTTGGTAAAAATATAAACATTACCAATAATCCTACAATAATGAAGGCGACTGATCCTTCGATAGAATGTTGTCTATACCATTTATGTTTCCCAAAGTTTAATCCAATGATGGCAGCAATTGCATCACTAAAAGACAATATTATGCAAGATGGCACGGCATATTCAATTGGAAAAATATACAGAACGAGATAAAAGGCAATTAATAGCCAAGATGCACCGGTTAATCGTTGATTGTCAATTTCTGCATCTCTCATACTGTGAGATGAAATGAACATTAAAATTTTTTGGAATATTTTAAAATAACGACGCAGATAATCAATCGCTACAAAAATAATTGCAAAAACTCCATAAATTGATAATAGAATATTGAAAATAGTTGGTCCTAAATACTGATAGATCATTAAGAATGTAAATGGGATTAGTGCTGAAAACACATGTATTATTTTTCTATTAATTTCGTTTTTTTTCATTCATCATCAGAATAGTTTGATAAAAATTTGCTAATTACAAGATTAATTCTTTGCCTAGAATATAATTTTGTGTTTGGAGATATTGATTGAGAAAGTACGGTGTTTTCTAATAAATCGTTACGAGGAGATGTTGTAATTTTCCCAACTTGTAGTCCAGCATTTTTTATTGCTTCAATCGCATCTTTTTTACTCATATCAATTAAATTTGGTACTACCCATTTAGAAAGACCCAAACTAATTTTTAATATAACTTTTGTTCCTGGGAAAACTTTATCGTTAGCTGTAACAGATTGCCAAAATACTACATCTCTGGGTTTATCTGAATATCTGTAATAAATTGTGTCAATTATCATATTTTGTTTTTCTAAATTTATTCTTGCGCTTCGTTCTGTAGTTCCAATAAGATTTGGGAATGCGATTTTTGTTCCGGTAGTACTCATATCTAAGTAAACTCTTCTTCCCATTTTAACTTTTGATCCGGCTTTCGGACTTTGATTTAAAATTGTAAATGGTTTTTTATTCCAAACAGGTCTCATTTTACCCTTCATTGGAATAAATCCCTCTCTGTTGAGTAGAGATGCGGCTTTTTCCCAAGATAGTCCTGTAACGCTTAATAATATTTTTTCATCGCCCTTGTCTTCTATCGCAGGCATAACTATATAGTTGATAATTAATGCGGAAATAACTGACACAAAGGAAAATATAATTAGAAAAAAGAATAATTTGAAAAGCTTAGATTTAATCATTGATTTGTTTTTATTTTTTTTCATAGTTTAATTTAATGTTTTTTTAGCAATACTGCAAATGAACCTTCACAAAAATGTAAATGCGGTAATGTTTTCACAGCACCATTATCATCTATTAATGTTGAAGGAATTGTGTTACTATCAATTTTTTGTACTTTAAAATCTTTGTTATTTTTCAAAAAATCATTTACAATATTCCAATTTTCATCGTTACCAATTGTGCAAGTGCTATAAATTATGCTTCCGTTTTTTTGTACAGATTTAGAAACATTTTGTAGTATATTTTTTTGTATTTCAATTAATTCTGCAATATCTTTCTCTTTTCGTCTCCAACGAAGGTCTGGTTTTTTTCGAATCACACCTAATCCTGAACAGGGGGCATCTATTAAGAAATGTGTCGCAGGTGGAAAATTATAATTTTGAGCATCTGCAGTTTTATATTCAACACCAGAAACAGATAGCCTTGAGCCGTTGTTTTGGGTTTTTTTTAATCTAAAAATATCAATGTCGTATGCAGATATTGGAATATCATCAGACAATCTTTCTTTCAGATAAAATAACTTTCCACCAGGAGCTGTGCATACATCAATAATACTTTTTGGATTATCTTGCAATAATAATTTAGCGGGAAAACTTGTAGAAACATCTTGAATTGTTATCCAACCATTCGTAAAAAATGAATGATTTAAAATTGGTTGAAAAGATGTTACTTCAATAAAATTCTCATCATAAATATTTTCATTAATAAATATTTCCAATTTTATAAGTTCGTTAATTATTTCTTCTCTTTTTTGAATATTTATAATTCGAATCATACGAATGGGTTCTTGATTAAATGTGTGTAACAACTTTTTTGTATCATTGGGAAAGTCATTTTGCAATTTTTTAGTTAGCCATTTTGGGAAACTGAATTTTATATCTAATGGAATATCGTTGTTTTCATTGAATTTTTTATAATTACCACTTTCACGAA
Organism: Fidelibacterota bacterium; assembly: GCA_029931905.1. GTDB lineage: Bacteria > Fidelibacterota > Fidelibacteria > Fidelibacterales > Fidelibacteraceae > TCS52. The sequence continues at coordinate 2,348 of JAOZRH010000085.1, read as the reverse complement.
ATGTAATTACTTTTCTTAAAATAGCATTAATAAAAGAGGTTGATTTTTTATCTAATTTTTTGGACATTTCTACAATTGAATGAACGGTGGCATAATCTTTTGTATTGTTTAAAAACAACAATTCATATGTTCCAATATAGAGTAAAATTTTAGTTTTGATTGAGGGTGGTTTTTTATAAAATTGTTCTAAAATATGATTTAATTGTAAATGCCATTGAATAACACCAAAAATAATATTAGAAATAAATCGTTTTTCATTTGATTCAAAATTTGTTTTGTCGAATGATAAAATATGATCAATATATTTTTCTGTTGTAAACCAAGTTTTCAATGTTCTGTATATATAATATCGTTGATTGTTCATGTTTTTTTTCTCACTTAGTTGTTAATAATAATATAATCATTTTCTTTTATATTAAAAAATTAATAATGGGAATAAATTATAAAATTGTCAATTTCATTTTTATTTTAGAACACAGAATTCACAGATTATACGGATTTTCGCTGTTTTTTTACCGCAAAGGTTTTTTTTCGTTTTCCGGTCTCCAGTCTCCATTCTTCCGTTTCCATTTCTGTTTCCGTTTATAAATTTACAGAAATTATCTTGTAATTACACATATTTTTATAATTAAGGTGAAAGATTTAAAATGATCATTAATTTTTTCATAATCACCTCACTATTCCGTTTTCAATTAAAAAATCCTGCCACTCTTTTTTAAAATCAGAATACTTCATCCCATCTATTTCTGATTTTTTATTTAAAAGCTCATATTTTGAATCTCCTAAAAAATAATAATTATATTCATCTTTTAACATAATTTCAGACCAAGTATTATATGGATCGTGAATTATTCCATCTTTATCAACATACATATAATTTGGTGTCTCATCAGAAATATATCCAACACTATATACTTCAATTTTTTCACCATCAACAATCGCATATGTTGAATTTAATTCAAGTAAGAACAAAGGAGCATTGTCAATTGAAAAATCATTGTTAAACCAATCAGTACAGTGCCTAATCATTATTGTATCTTCTTCAATTGAATCTAATATATCATCTTCAATTTTAGCATACAATACTAAATTATCAGGATAACCTAAGACTAATCCACCTTTAAAATCTGGATCAATTTCTTCATCCTTTATTGCTTTAACTAGAACAATTCCATGAGTCATCATAAGAAAATTCATTTTTTTGGGAAGTGTATTATTTGTTCTGACTGCCAGTCCCCTAGCGTGCCCGTCTCTATATTTATTAAATGCACCTTCTCTATTTAGTGATGAATAGAATAATTTTGAACGAATGGCTGCTTTTGTATATTGATAACAAAGTTCATCTGATTTATGTTGGTTATCTCTAAATTTTTTCGACATTATTATTCCTAAAGAATCGTATTCTTGTAATACTTTAGGATATTTTTCAATGCCAGTCCATTTTTCAGTAAGTGGTACATCTGGCTTAGGTTTATGAAATATTTTATAATATCTTTGCTTTGCAGGTGAAAACATATTCCATATTTTTTCTCTCTCTGCTTTTATTTTATCATCTTCGCTTTTTTCTCCAAAACACACAGCAAATAAAATTAAAATGAAAACGATTAATTTAATTTTTCTGTTCATTTTTTTTCTCCTAAAATTTATTTAATATTAAAATTATAACCAATCTGAATAGACGAATTTAAAAATATCTTATCTTCATTATTACTATGATATTTATAGTCAAAAGTAGTGATGAACGAAAATACAACATTGCTAACATAATATCTAAGCGAAGGTATAGTCACAAAATGAAATCCAAAATTACCTTCTTTTATCTCATAAATGTTAGGAGATACACCTGATGGAAAATTCAAATACAAATTATTATTTTTCAATTTGAATTCTTTTGATATTATATTTTTGTAGTATCCAATTTCAAATCGTGACATTATCAACATCGATTTTTCACTTTTTATATAAAGTGAAAAGTATAATGGAATTGAAAAATCTTTTATTTTTATCCTTAAATTATTTCCAGAAAAAAAATATATATTAGGAATAGTGGCAAAACTTGATGAATCTTCCGTCATATAATTAGTTAATGATATATTTAAATATCTAAAACCATAATTTAATAATGAATCACCCGTAATTAGAGAAAAACAATAGGGTTGTTTAATTTCATCATATGAATTATTTACTTCTCCATAGTAATATTCTAATAAACCAGCATTAATACTAGTACCATTTATACCTTCTTTCAATATTTGAGTAAATGATAACTCTTTACCATATCCTAAACAAATTGTTGCTAATATTAAGATAATTATTTTTTTCATTTTTTTTATCCTTTTTTATTTTTT
>JAOZRH010000258.1 GCA_029931905.1 Fidelibacterota bacterium | reverse complement strand
ACTCCGATAAAATTGTAATTATGAATGGTTTTTTTGAAATTACAGACGAAAAAGTTAAATTGTATAAAGGAATTAGCAAACAATCTAAAAAGTTTTATTTCATTGATAATTTTGACGATAATAAAGTTAAAAATGAATTCGAATATGATGTTTCAGTTTGGGATAAAAAGGTAAAATTACCAAATAAAAAAACAGATCAAGTTTGTAAATTATGCTATTCAATTTATGAAGAAGTTGAGCAGTTGGCAAATGATATTTTGTCAATTCCGGACTGGAAAAATAAAATTGATGAAATGAAAATTACAACTTCAAGTATGCAAAGATATTTGCCAATTTTAAAAAATACATTTTCTGAATATGGAATTCCATTGCGAATAGTTATCGGTGCTTCGCTAATAGAATATCCAATAGCTCAATTCATTCTTAAAATCGTAAAATTAATGCAATCGTATGAAAATTGGCAAGATATTAGAGATTTAATTTTTGATCCATTTTTTATTGTAGATAATGAAAAATATTACAATTTTGATAAGTGGGTGAGAGAAAATGGTTTTGAAAAATATATTCAAATTAAGGAAAATATTATACCAGAACAAAAAGATATATTTGATGAAATAACAAAAGTTATTGAAGAAAAATTAAGAGTAAAAAATAATGTATTCGATATAGAAAAAAAGTTGAATGAATTTATTGATAATTACAAAATATTTGAAAAAAATGAAGACAACGATCAAAATTCAAAGGTTTTAGAAAAAGTATTAAAAATTGCCAAAACTATTACTGAAAACTATTCAATAATGGGTTTAACGGGAAATATCAAAGATTTTACGATTGACTTAAAAGAGCGATTGATGGAAGAAACGATGGCTGTAAAAGAACAAAAATATGGGTTTGAATTACTTGGTTTTTTTGATACGATAAATTTAAAAGCCGAAAAATTGTTTGTTTTAGGAATGGTAGAGGGAGATTATCCAATAAAAAAAGGTAATAATATATTTGTTAAACACGAAAATAATTATGGATTTCAACGGGAAGTGTATTTATTAAAACATTGGATGAAATTGGGTAATAAAGTTCAATATTATTCTTCGGAAAAAAATTCAAAAGGCGATGCTTTGCAACCATCAACTTTTATGGAATATGTAAAAATTCAGAAGGTATATGTAAATTTTACAAATTCTCGGAAAAATCATTACATAAAATATTATAATAAAAAAATCTCAACAGATGAGAAAAAAAATGTAATTGAAAGACATAATGATTATCTTGGAATTGGCGATAAAAAATATATTGGAAAAACAGCTGATTGTAAAGATGATAAACTTGTTTTTTCTGTTGGTTCAATGGACGATTTGCTTAGATGTCCGATGAAATATTGGTTTGGTCATAAACTTCATTTGAATGCAATTGATGGTGAAAAAATGGATAAGGCGAATCTTGGAATAATAATTCATAAAGTATTAGAAAATTTTGGTAGAATTAATGGATTTGAATTGGCGAAAACTAATAAAGTGAAAGCAATAAGCAGATTAAAAGAGATTTTTGAAGATATTATTGAAGAAAATGAAATTAAATTTAAAGATGATTTGATATTACAAAAAACATTCAAAAATTTTGATAATAATTTTGAGGAAAATGGTAATAATTTATTTGTAAAACTTATCGATTGGAATTTAGAAACATTTAATAATTATGATTATATTAATTTTGAAAAACAATTTGAAGAAACTGTAAATTATGAAGGTAAAGAATTAAATGTAAAATTGAGAATTGATAAAATTTTAGAAAGTAATGATGAAAATATGATAATTGCCACGGATTATAAAACTGGAAATGTGAACGAAAAGGATACAATAAATAAATTATCGTCACAGATGATTTTATATTACCTTATATTAAAAAAAATGTATCCTAATAAAAATATTGCATTAGTTTTTGAAAAAATGAAATCGTTTGCTAAAAATAAACATGGGGTTTCAAAATTTTTTGGCGATGTAGAGCATAATTCAAAATTTGGTAAAAAAGTAATAAAATTTGTGAATAATGTGAATGAAAAAACTGAAGATAATGATGTTGTATTTTATGAAATTATGGAATTTTATTTTAAGCAGATTGAAAAGATAAAAAATGGTGAATTTTATATTACCGATAGAATTGAAAACAATATTTGCAATTATTGTGCTTATGATAAAATTTGCAGAAAAAATAGTTTAAATCAATAAAAAGGGGGGAGATTATGAAAAAAGTTATATTTATTTTGATAGTATTTTTACCGATTTTGATATTTGCTAAAGATAAA
>JAOZRH010000257.1 GCA_029931905.1 Fidelibacterota bacterium | reverse complement strand
CCTTAAGATTAATGGTGTAAAATGTAACAAACCGTGAAGAATTGTATTATTTCTTTGTTTTTAAAGCAATTTTAAAGTATACTATTCATTGTACAATAAATAGTATACTTATTAGGTGAGAAAACGGTGAAAAATATTGTATTTAATGTGAAAATAAATGAGGATAAATTACTTAGTAAAGTTTTTAGTTGTGACATTAGTCACTTTTTTAAATTATATAAATTATTATGTTATAATAAATGTTTGAATTAACAAAATTTAATGGAGAAATTATGAAAAAATTATTAACAATTATTCTTGTGTTATTTGTGCTTATAACACTTAGTCATGCACAGGTGACAACCGTACAAAACGGTAAATGGTATTATACCTCAACTTGGTCAACAGGAGTAGTTCCAGATTCTACTGATAATGTTATTATTAAACATGATATAAACATAGATTGTGGTGGAATGTGTAATAACTTAACAATTGATGCTGGTGCAAGAATTCATAATGGCACAGTTACTGTTTATGGAGCACTTAATAACAATGGAACCATAAATGGTGTTAGCGAGTGGAATGGTATGAAACTTTGGCTCAAAGGCGATTTAACTAATTATGGATTATACAATGCAACTACTTACTTTACAGGAGTCGCTGATCAAACAATTAAAAGTTCTGATACTCTATTTATGGATTATACTCATGATCAAAATCTAAATTCAAAAATAATACTTGATGGAAAAATAATAATTAAAAATACAAATTTTTTTCTTCATGAATCCGAACTAGAATTTAGCGACACACTAAAAATCATAAATTCAACACTTGATGGTGGTATAATTGATGGTAATAATTCGGTACTACTTGGTCTTGGGTATGGAAATGAAATTGGTTGGGATGCTGCAGGTTCTTTTGACCCAGCTTATACAGAATTGCGAAATCTCAAATTAGAAGGAATCCATTATATATACGGAAATGGTGAAGTAAAAAATGCATGGGCTCTTGGAATTGGAGAAAATGTTATTAATAATGGAACAATTACAAATTCTTATCAACACACTGGTGGTTATGCAAAAGTTCATATATTAAAAGATTTTATAAATAATGGGATAATTCAGGAGGTGCAAGATGGATTATATTTAAATGTTGATAATAGCAACTTTACAAATAACGGTAGTCTAAATATTATTAGTATAATGTTTAATGGAAACTGTGAATTTAGCTCGGTAGATTCAGTTGCATTGGGAGCTTTTGGTGCAGTAGATTCTAACACAATTGTTACAATTACTTCGGATGTTATTTTTAAAGATCGTACTGTAGATGTTAATTTCAATGGTGGTAAATTAATTCTTCCATCAAATAGATTATTTTACACTACTTACAATTGGTATAATCAATTAAGAAATATTTATGTAGAGGCAAATAATTCGGAAATTGCATTTGCTCATGTAGCAGAAAATACTGTAATAAATAATCCTAATATAAGGTATTTAGCGTTTGCGTATGACTCTAGATTGTTAGGTGAAATAAAAGTAGGCGAAAATGGAACTTTCCCTGCCTATGCAAGTAGCTATCCACGAGTAACTATTGAGGGCAATATTACTAATTATGGAACTATCAGAAATCATAGTTCATCTGGTTCTCTATATCTTGATATTACTGGAAATATTCTTCATGACGGAAACTCTTGGGAAAACTTAGAAACAAAACTTATTGGCACAAAAGACCAAAACATTTCAATTCCTAATGATTCTTCTTGGACGGGAAAAGTAATTTTTGATGCGATGTTAACAGGGACAAGTTATCAATGGAAAAAAGATGGAGTTGATATTTCTAGTGCAACATCAAAAGAGTATATATTAAGTAATGGAATTCAACAAACACATTATGGCGAATACCAATGTGTTGTTGATGGTAATAATTCGCGTAAAATAATTATTGGAAATGCAATTCCATCAACTACTTTTAAAATTACAGATGTAGTAATAACAAATTTAAATGCTACACAAACAAAAGTTGAATGGAAAACCACAAAACCTGCATCTGGATTTATTTTTTATGCAAGAGAAGATACTTCGAGCGGATTTCCAATGGAGGCAATGGAAAGTGGTGGAAATGTCACTGAACATAGTATAATACTTGATTCATTATCAACCGATTCAATATATTATTTTATTATTGACCAAAACGATGCCGATTGGAATATCGTCCGTTCAAGAACTTACAGCTTTGTTGCTGGGGATGTAAAAGATACTTCATTTGTTGGTACATTCACAAAATTAACAAACACACCTGATGAAGATGTATCTCATTATTATT
>JAOZRH010000084.1 GCA_029931905.1 Fidelibacterota bacterium | reverse complement strand
TTGGAGACATAATGAAAATAATAATATTAGCAGCAGGTATTGGATCACGATTAGGCAATCCATTTCCCAAACCATTAACCCCATTAGAAGATGGTAAATCAATTATGAAGCGACAAATTGAATACTTGTCTTCAAAATTTCATTTAGATAAAATTTTTACCATTGTTGGATTTAAAAAAGATATGATAATGGAAAATTTTCCAGATGTTGGATATATTTATAATGAAAGATTCGACCAAACAAACACATCAAAAAGTTTACTTAAAGGACTGCAAAAATTCCCAAATGAAGATATTTTATGGTTGAATGGTGATGTAGTTTTTGATGAAATTTTGCTTGAAACAATTTCGCCTTATATTGAAAAATCACAATCTTTTTGTTGTGTAAATAATTCATCAGTTGGCGAAGAAGAGGTTAAATATCAAATTGATAAAAATGGTAACATAAACGAAATTTCTAAAACTGTTAAAAATGCAAAAGGTGAAGCAGTGGGAATTAATTTTATATCAAAAACAGATTCAAAAATTTTCATTAATAATTTAATAAAATGCAAAGACGACGATTATTTTGAAAAGGGATTAGAATTGTCAATTTTAAATGACAATATCAAAATTAAGCCAATAAATATTTCAGAATTTTTATGTATGGAAGTTGATTTTGAATCTGATTTAAAAGCAGTAAATAAATTACTATAAATTTTATAGATTTTTAAAAATAATTATTATATAATTTTATCAAACATTGTGTGTCCACGAAAAGCAAGCTCGCCATTTTGACTTTGTAACACTGGATTTCCATCTTTGTCAACTTTAACAATTTCAATATTATCCATACATTTCCAATTGTCATTTTCATCAAATATTATTCCAACTCCACAAGAAATATCATCACCATACACTTTTGTAATTGGCAATTTTTTGGATAACTTGAAGCTTGTTTTTTGGTTTGCAATATTTATAACAACTGTTGCATCTCTGATAATATTTATGAAATTATAATCAATTTTTTGCAACTCGTTCACATCATAATTTACACCAAAATAACTATAATGAACTTCTCCATCACTCATCAATTCGAGAATATTTTTATTTGATATTCGTTCATCAACTTTAACTGTCTTTCCATAATAAAATGGTGCAAATACCGAATAAATAAAATCTGTCAAATTTCTAATAGTATGATTAATAATAGCATTTCCCGGTCTAAAAAGATGAAATGTTTTTCCAATTGATTGTGCCGATGCTAACAAATTATATTGATTAAATTCAACTATCCCAATGTTTTTTAATAACATTCTTAGCGTTGGTTGTTTCAAATTAACAAATGGTAAATCATCTTCTATTTTCTCATATTTTTCAATTTCACTTACAAATTTTTTATTATCTATTATATCAATAATTTGTGAATTTAAATTTTTATATTTGTAATTTGAATTAATATTAAATAAAAAATTTGCTTCCGAATTGTGAAATAATTTTTCCACTTCTTCTTCAGAATATTCCTTAAAAATCGGTTGAATAATTACACCCTTAAACATCAGTGCAAAAAACATCAATATTTCTACTGGACTGTTTCCTAATGTCAATCCAATTACATCATTTTTTTTAATTCCCAATTCTGCAAAATAAGTTTGAAATTTTAAAATCAGATTATTAATATCAGAAAATGTCCAGTTAAATAATTCATTTGTCAAACCTAATTTTCCACCCAATTCTCTATTATGCTGAAAAACTACAGCACCAAAATTAGGAAACGGAACAACCTCTTCATTGTATGGAATTCCATTAAAACTATGTAATAAATCATTCTTTTCATTCATGTTTTTTAATTTTCCTTTTATTATTTCTCGCTCATTTATATAGTTAGGCAAGTAGATTGTTTATTTCATTATATTCAATATTGAATTTATTTTTTCCATAACCATTTTCGGTTTCAAATCTTCCATACATTCTTCACACAATCGCCAATTTTTCCTTTTATGATTACATATAGAATTTGCTCTTATGAAATGGCCATATTCTCCATAAGGTTTTGTCAATTCCGGATTTTGTGAACCAAACAAAGCCAAAGCATTTACTTTCATTGCAGTTGCAATATGAACCGCCATCGAATCACAACCGATCAAAAGTTGTTTATCTTTTAACCAAATTGCAAATTCGTAAATATTGCCTTTGAATATTTTTACATCTAACTTTTTTTGCAATAATATTTTTTCAAACTTTTCAAACTCTGGAGGAATTACAACTGATATGTTTCTATTTTCAGCATTCATTTTTTCTATCAATTCAAACCAATATTTTTCAGACCACAATCTCGCAGAATGATTTGCTCCAGGATGAATCACAATATTTAATTTTTCTAATTTATTATTAGAATTTTGTGATTTAATTTCCAAATTTGGCGATGTAAATTTCGTTTCGATATTCAATTGTTCCAATAAAATAATCGCCCTTTCCAATTGATGCTTATTGAATGGAAACTTTACTGAATTAGTTAATAAAAAATCTCCACCAGTTGCATCAAATCCTAATGATACCTTTGGTTTTACTTTCCATAAAAAATAATTACTTCTAATATCGCCTTTAAAATCTATTGCCAAATCAAATTTTTCTTTTTTTAATGTTCTCATTAATTTAAATGTGATTTTCCAATTTTTGAAACTAAATTTATTGTGCCAAGGTACATCAAAAACAATACACTCATCAACTAAATTTGTTGATTCAATTAATTGTTTTACTTTTGGAACAACAACTAACCATATTTTTGCACTTGAATATTTTCCCCTAATCGCTTTTAATGCTGGAGTAATTAAAATCACATCACCAATACAATTATATTCTGTAATTAATATTTTTTTTGGAATAATATTTTCAATTGTTACTCGATTATTTTTATGGAATAATCTGAAAAATGGAGAAATTATTTTTGATAATAATCTCGAAATTAAAAGTGATTTTGGATTGAATACTTCTTGTTTTATCATACTATCCCAACATCGTTATAATACTCATACAACTTCTTTCCAACACTTTCAATATCATGATATTTTTCAACCCAACTTCTTCCCTGCTTTCCTTTTTCTAAAATTAATTTCGGATTTAAAATTAGTTTTTCCAATTCACCTTCCAAATTATTTTCATTAACATTTACAAAGGGATTGTCCGGAATAAATTTTTTATAAGTATCGTTTATTGTTGTTAAAGTGCAAATTCCCATTGATAAAGATTCTACCGAATTCATTCCATATCCCCAACCGCCTTTGTCACCAATTTGATCAATAAAAATATCACTCTGCATTTTCAATTCCATTGCTTCTGAATGCGATAAATTCTCAATTAATTTAAATTCTAAATTGTGTTTTTGGGCCACTTTTTCGCAAATTGGAATGATTGTATCGCTTCCTTTATAATAACGATTTGTTGGAGCATGTGAAATAATCAACTTTTTATTTAAACTCTTTTTTGGCGAATATTTTTTCGTTTCAAATGGTAAAAATAAGTAGTTAATATTTGGATGTTTCTCTAAAAGATCAACTTCATTTGTCAAATTCAAGTTGCTAATTTTATCAATTTCAGGAATTACTCCACGAGTTCTTAAATCTTCTCCGTGAAAATGACAAATAATTTTTTTACCACTTTTTGCTAATTGTTGAATTATTCTTGAATCTTTGAAAAACCCAATCCCAGACTCTAAATGATAAACATCAAAATCCATTAAATTAAATTTCTCAATTGTAGAATTAATTTTCTTTTCATTAAGTTTATCTTTAAATCTAAAAAATAAATTATCTAACCTTCCTTCTGGTGAATAAGTTGGCGGATATCCCGTTTTTTCTTTATGATAACCTAATTTTCCACGATACAATTTATAAAAATTATGTCTCATGTTTTTCAGAAATGGTTTTGTAAAATTGATCGGCAATTCTAAACAAATATCTTCATTGAAATTTTTTGGGGATTTGAAAAAAGTTACACTTCTACAAACATTGTTATTTTGTTTGTGAATTTTTTTCCACAAATTTAAAGTTCCAACAGTATTTTCTGGCGATATATATAGAATTTTAAACATATTGTAATATAAATAATTTCTACAACACATCTAATTAAAAAATAGAAAACCTTTAAAATTCAAATATCGCACTTCTGTTATATTATATTCGACAAAAAATCAAAAGTTGGAAATTCATTAAATATATATTTTTGTGGTATTTAATCAATAATTTTTGTAAAATTAGCGATTTGACAACATAATATTAAAAGAATTTAACTGAATAATATATTCAATAAAAGAAGGAGTAATTTTTGGATACTAAAGTAAACAAAAAATCAAAAACTGAATTAGAATTAGATATAAAAATACCTTGGGAAGAAGTAGCAAGTGATTTTGAGAAATATTTTACAAAATATAGTAAAAGCATTACTATGCAAGGTTTCAGAAAAGGAAAAATTCCAAAAAGTTTAATTGAAAAAAGATACGGTCCTGCTATAGAATTAGAATTTATAAAAGAAAATTTTTGGACTTTTTTCACAAAAGCGATGGAAGAAACAAAAATTAAACCAATTAATCAACCACAAATTACAGATATGGATTTCAAAAAAGGCGAAAGTGTTTCTGTTTCATTTCAAATACAAGTATTACCAGAATGGGAATTGCCAGATTATAAAAAATCATTTACAGTTGAAAAACCACACTACAAAATCACAAAAAAAGATATTGATCACTCAATTAGCGAAATTAGAAAAAACCAAGCAAAAAAAGAAGAAATCAAAACATCTGCCAAAATGGGCGACCATCTTACAGCACAAATACAAAAATTAGATAAAGACGGAAAATCCATTGACAAACCACAAGAAACAGTAATTGTTATTGGTGAACAAATATTTACTGGAGAAATTGCTGATACACTTATTGGTATAAAAACTGGTGAAACTCGAACTATTGTTGTAAGCGATCCCGCTAATAAGGAAAATGAAGTAAGATTTAATGTTACACCATCAAAAATAGAAAAACAGATATTACCAGAATTAAATGATGAATTTGCAAAAACTGTTGATCCAAAATTAAATAATGTTAAAGAATTAAATGATTTCATTAAAGCAGAATTAGAAAAATCTTGGGAAAATGAAGTTGAAAAAGCTGTTACAGAAAATACTGCTGACTATTTTATTGAAGAATTGAAAGAGCTTGAATTACCGTCAGATATGGTTGAAGATTATTTAGAAAAACTATTTGAAGATGAAAAGCAAAGAAATCCACAAATCAAAGATTCAGAAAAAGCAAAATATAAAACTGATATGAGAAATGATGCAATTAATATCATAAAATGGGTGTTAGTTAAAAATAAAATTATTGAAAATGAAAAACTTGATACTACCGATGAAGAGGTTGCAAAAGAAATTGAAAAAATATTATCAGAAATCAAAGATGAAAAACAAAAAGAAATGTATGGACAATATTATAATTCCAAAGAATTTAAATCAAATCTAAAAAATCAATTAACAGAAAAAAAATTGATGACTCACTTAAAAGAATTTACAAAATATAAGAAAAAATCAATTGACAAGAAAAATACTTCAGGGAGTAAAAAATAATGTTAATTCCAATGGTTGTAGAAAAAACTGGTCAAGGTGAAAGATCATACGATATTTATTCAAGACTGTTAAAAGAACGAATAGTTTTTTTAGGCTCTACAATTGACGACAATTTAAGCAGTTTGATAATTGCTCAATTGTTATTTTTAGAAGCCGAGGATCCTGAAAAAGATATTAACTTATACATCAATACACCAGGTGGATCAGTTAGTTCTGGATTGGCAATTTTCGATACAATGAATTTTATCAAACCAAATGTCTCGACGATTTGTATAGGACAAGCTGCATCAATGGGTGCAATTTTACTAGCATCTGGTGAAAAAGGAAAAAGATTCGCATTGCCAAATTCAAGAGTAATGATTCATCAACCGTTAGGTGGAATTCAAGGGCAAGCGAGTGATATTGAAATTCATGCAGAAGAAATTCTAAAATTAAAGAAATTACTTAATAAAATACTTTCAGAAAAAACGAACAAAGATTTGAAAACAATTGAGAAAGATACGGACAGAAATTTCTTTCTATCGGCAGAAGAATCAGTTAAATATGGAATAATTGACAAAATTTTAACTCAAAAAAAATAATACAATTTATTTTGAAAAATATTGGATAAATATGGGAAAAAAGAATAAAAAAGATGATAACTTGAGATATTGTAATTTTTGTGGAAGAACAGAAAAGAATGTTTCGTTTTTAACACAGGGTGTACAAGCTTCAATATGTGATGATTGTGCTACTTTAATTGCAAAAATGGCAAAACAAAACCAAGAACCTATATCAAAAGTAAACATTGAATTTGACAAATTACCTACTCCAAAAGAAATTCATAAAGAATTGAATAAGTTTGTAATTGGTCAAGAAAATGCAAAAAAAACAATTTCTATTGCAGTATATAATCATTACAAAAGAATACTTCATCACGATACAAAAGATAACGATGTAGAATTGGACAAAAGTAATATTCTTTTATTAGGTCCAACAGGAACGGGAAAAACTCTTATTGCTCAAACATTGGCGAGATTGCTTGAAGTTCCTTTTGCTATTGTAGATGCTACGGTTTTGACAGAAGCTGGATATGTTGGAGAAGATGTTGACAATATTATAACTCGATTATTACAAGCTGCCAATTATAATGTAGCAGATGCCGAACGAGGAATTATTTATATTGACGAATTGGATAAAATTGGAAAAAAATCAGGCAATCCTTCAATTACTCGTGATGTTAGTGGTGAAGGTGTGCAACAAGCTTTACTTAAAATATTAGAAGGAACGGTTTCATCTGTAATGCCGGAAGGTGGCAGGAAACATCCAGAAGCAAAATTGGTAAATGTAAATACAAAAAATATTCTTTTTATTGGTGGCGGGGCATTTAATGGATTAGAAAATATTATTGAACGAAGAATTGGAAAAAATAATATAGGATTTGGCACAGAAAAACATTCTATAAAAGACCAAAACAGATCAGAAATACTCTCAAAAGCAATGCCTCAAGATCTTGTTCATTTTGGCTTTATTCCAGAATTAATTGGTAGATTACCAATTGCAACGACTCTCGAACAATTAGATGAAAAAGCTTTACTTTCTATTTTATCAGAACCAAAAAATTCTTTAATAAAACAATATAAAAAATTATTCGAATTTGAAAACATTGGTTTGGAATTTGAACAAGATGCTTTAGTAGAAATTGCAAAAATAGCGTTCCATAAAGATACTGGGGCAAGAGCATTACGATCAACTATAGAACATGTTATGTTAAATGTTATGTATGAAATTCCAGGACATAAAAATATTAAAACAATTATTATTACAAAAGATTATGTTATTACAAATAAGAAGTATAAAATAATTAAAAAGAAAAAAAAGTAATTATTATTATTGTTGATATTTATATTTGATAAATGTAAATTTGACACAGATTTTTGAAATTAGCGCACGTAGCTCAGTTGGATAGAGTGACGGATTCCGGTTCCGTAGGCCGAGGGTTCAAATCCTTCCGTGCGTATTTACAGCACTCGTAGCTCAGTTGGCAGAGCAGGTGACTCTTAATCACAAGGTCGAAGGTTCGAATCCTTCCGGGTGTACAATCATATAATTAGTTTTGTTTTTTTCTCACATAAATGTAAATACCTAACCTTACAATTGTGTTGTAAAATTAGGTATTTTTTTAAAATTTATTTTATAATATTTAGGATATTATATAAAAAGCATCAAATTTCCAATTAAAACAATCTGCTCATTCTGAAATAACCAATCCAAGGAGCATCATCTGTTGAGATATCTTTTGCAATATCAAATCTTACTCCCCATTCATACAAATCACCTGTTTCTATTCCTATCCCGAAAGTTGTTTCCATATCACCATCAAAATCAAAAACATCAGAAAAAGGAGAATTATTTACAGTGTTATCAATAATTCCAGCATCCACAAAACCAAAAACCCAAATATCACTAAATCCAATTCCAACTTCCTGATTAATTAACAACATTTTATTACCCTGCAAAGATTTATAAGGAATTCCTCTGAGTGAACCCATTCCACCTAACCAATATTCGTATTGAACAGGGTGATCAACATTAGAACTTCCAGTAACAACCGATGACATTATTCTTGTTCTATTCTGAATAGTTTCTGCAATTGTTGCTATATAATTTGCCTCAAGATGTAATTTATCAAAACTCCAACCCGTTCCAAATCCATAACTTTCATAAATACCACTCAGCAACATTTCACCTGGGAATGTCATTCCAGTTTTACCTAAACTTATTGAATTAGAAATACGAACTCCATTAATTTTTCCTGATGCAAAAGACAATCCATCTATATTTGTGGCAATTGGTCTATAAGAATTCGATTCTTTATATAAACCAATAGTGTCTTCTGTTTGTGTAACATATTCAAGTTTAAGTTTCATAAAATTACTGAACTTTTGTTGTATTCCAAGTTTATATCCTTCAACCAAAATTCTATCAAAATTATCCTCTTTTTTCAAAACAAAAGATATAAGATTGTCTAAA
>JAOZRH010000083.1 GCA_029931905.1 Fidelibacterota bacterium | reverse complement strand
TCAATAACTTTTTTTAATATTTTTTTGATATTTTTGTTATCAATAAACTCTATTTTCATTGTCAATATCAACAAGTTATTATTATCAATAAATTTTTTGGGTAATTTGATAATATCCTTTTCGGTGGTAATAAATGTTTTTGATTTTGTTGATAATAATTTATTAATTGTCGATTCATTATATTTTTTATGATCTGTAAATTTTAAATTATATTCACAATCAATGTTCAAATTTTCAATAGCTCCAAAAAATAATTCTGGTTTTGCAATACCACAAAATGAAGTAACAGGTTGTTCAACATTGACTTCTGCCCCTTTATTTGAAACCAACTTGTAAACAATATCATATTTTTGAATATTTGATTGATTTTCAAAATATTCTATCACATCTTTTTTGGCTTCATTTTCATAAAAAATCAAATTACTATTTTTTAATCGCGACAACGAATCTCTTAATTTCCCAAAAGGAAAATATTTTTCATTCACACCATTAAAATCTTTTTTAAAAATTAGAAAATCTGCCGAATGAATAAGTTTTCGATGTTGAAATCCATCATCTAATAATATCACATCTGGTTTAATATTTTTTTCAATATATCTCGCCCCAAGGAATCTATTTTCTGCAACTACAACCGGAATATTTTTAAGAGTTGATGCCATTAAAGTTGGTTCATCACCATAATCAACCGCAGTTTTTTGTAAATCTGAAGGAAAAATTATTTCATAAATTCCCTTTTTTTCTCGTTTATATCCTCGACTCAATATTGCAATTTTTAAATTCATTGAAATCAATATTTTGGTAATTGCAATTGTCAATGGTGTTTTTCCTGCACCACCAATCGTAATGCTACCGATAGAAATTACTGGTGTTATTACTTTTTTGGATTTAAAAATGCCTATATCGTATAATCTGTGTCGCAATTTAATTATTGCGTCAAATAAAAAATTAAATATTTTCAATTTTGTTTATTTTTATATTTAGAAATAAGTTGTAACATTAAAACAACCATTTTTTCTGTAGAATTTTCAACCAACAAATTATCAACGGCTTTTTTTATTTTTGCTTTTTTTATACTTTGATGATTAAAGGTTAAAACTTCTTTTTGAATATGATGTGCAAGATTAGTTGCATAAAAATCGTTTTGAATTAATTCTGTAACCAGCAAATTACCATCTAAAATGTTTATCATTCCAATATATTTTATTTTTGTTACTAATCTAGCTATAAAATAAGTAATAGGAGATGTTTTATAGAAAATAACCATTGGTTTTTTATGCAACGCTGATTGCAAACTTGCCGTTCCAGAAGCTACAGCTATTGCCGAAGAATGTGCCAACAAATAATTAATATTACTTTCATATAAATAACTGTTGGAATTTGTATAGTATTTTTCCCATATTTTTTGAGAAATATTTTGAGATTTCGAAATAACAAATTGCCAATGAGGAAATTTTTCACGCAAAATTTTTATCGTTTCAAAAATAACAGGCAAATGTCTTCTTATCTCTTGTTCACGACTACCTGGCAAAAAAGAAATTATTGGTAAATCCTTTTTTAATCCTAATTGTTTTAACGGATCAAATGGAAATGGTTTATTCACAATTGAACGAGCTAACGGATTACCAACATATGTTACAGGAATGTGAAATTGATTAAAATAATTTTTCTCAAATGGAAATATTACAAACAAATGATCTATATATTTTACTATTTGCTTTACTCTCCCCTCTTTCCAAGCCCAAGTTTGAGGTGCAATATAATAAAATATTGGAATTTTCAATCTTTTTAATTTTTTTGCCAATCGAAGATTAAATCCGGGATAATCCATAAGAATAACAGCATCAGGTTTAGTTTTTTTAATTACAGACACCACTTTTTTAAACATTTGGCGAATGAATGAATAATGCTTTAATATCTCAAAAAAACCCATAAATGTCGTATCATTACTATGAAAGAGCAATCTCATTCCTTGATTACGCATTCTTTCACCGCCAATACCAAACACTCTTAAATTTGGATATAATTGTCTAAATCTATTTATAACATGTGCACCTGGTTCATCAGCAGAATAATCACCAGCAATAATACAAATTGATTTTAGATTTAATTCTTTTATCATTATTTTTAATTCTCTATTGCTTCCTGCACTTTTACCGCCAATTCTAATGCTCGTTCACCATCTTTTCCACTTACTATTGGAACGGTGTCATTCACAATTGCTTTAATAAATAAACTCAATTCATTTCTCAATGCATTATCTTTTTTTGGTGCAATCTTTTCATAATTAATTAATTTTGAAAAACTTTTTGGAATTTTGGCTAATATTTTGGAATTAAAGTTTTTCTGTGTTGCCCCATCTTTCAACAATGAATAAACCCCAGCTCTAATATTTAAAAAATCCATCGAAACATATAAATTATGTTGAAATATCCTTATCTTTCGCATCTTTTGGTCAGATATTCTACTTGATGTAACATTGGCAACAGTGCCATTAGCAAAAGCGATTCTAGCATTTACAATATCATATTTACTTGATAATACTTTTGTACCAACTGCAGAAATATTTGTAACATCCGCATCAATCATATAGAGCAATAAATCTAAATCGTGTATCATCAACTCCATTATAACAGGAACATCGGTGCCACGAAAAGGATTAAATTTACCTACACGATGAATTTCTATAAATTTGGGGTTCAAATCATATTTTTCTTTTGTCTCTATAAACACCGGATTAAATCTCTCTATATGCCCCACTGCAATTTTTAAATTTTTTTCGGAAGCGATATCATTTAATTCTTTAACTTGCGACACAGTTTGAGTTACTGGTTTTTCAATAAAAATATGTTTCCCTTTCAATAAAGCTTCCTTTGCAATACTAAAATGAGATATTGTAGGAACAACAACATCAACAACATCGACTAACTCAATTAAATCATCTTGAGAATAGTGTTTAACATTATACTTTTTTGATATCGTTTTTTGTTTTTCAGAATCAATATCACAAAAACCAACAAACTCAATTTCGGGAATTTTTAGCCAATTTTGCAAATGATATATTCCAAAATTTCCAACGCCAAAAAGTCCAACTTTAATTTTACTCTTTTTATTTTCCATAGATTAAATTTACAACTTTATTTTAAAAAAACAAATATAAACATAAACCAGAATTATGAAAACCAAAAATGTTCGAATTATATGATACTTGCATCAAAATTATCTTATATTTGTAGAATGGTAAACGAGAATATAATTACATAATTTTTACAATTTATATCAACATGAAAACAATAAAAATATATCACATACTAATATTAATAATACTATTACTTTCAAATCAAATTGCATTTGGAAAGAAAAATAATTATAAAAAATTTTCTATCACCTTTCATGAACAAGACGACAGAATAGAAAAAATATTAGCAAAAGAAATAAAACTTGAAATTTTACGAATGCAAAAGAAATACAATCTTGATATTGACAATTTTGATGTATTCATTATGGAATCAGAAGATAAATTTAAAAAAGAATTCCAAAAAGATTTTCCAGATTGGGCAATTGCGGCGGCAAAATATCCAAGTAGAAAAATAATTATTAAAAGTCCAAATTTCAGCAAACAATATATTCCCGAATTAAGACAAACAATTATTCACGAAATGGTACATATTGCACTTGAACCAATAATAAAAAACAAATATTTTCCACGATGGCTAAACGAAGGAATGGCACAATACGAAGCTGAACAGTTTAGTATAAGAAAAAAAATCCTATTGAATCGCATAACACTCTATAGCGACTACATGAATTTAACCAAAATCGATGATGTATTAAAATTCAACAAAAATAGAGCTGATTTGGCTTATGCACAAAGCGTTTCAGCATTCAAATTTTTAATTGAGGAGTTTGGGGAAGATGCTTACAGGCGATTTTTAATTTTCATCGGTGAGGGGCAAGAAACTGATGTTGCCTTTAAACATATTTACAAATTCTCATTAGAAGAATTTGAAAGTTATTGGAAATTATGGGCACATAAACAATATAGATTTTACATATTAATTGATATTAATGCTCTAATTTGGATGTTTTTACCGTTATTGGTTATTATTGCTTGGTTATTAGTAAAACAACGAAACAGAATAAAATTAAGAAAATGGGAAGATGAGGAATTTTTAAAAATGTTAAGTGAAAATCAAAAAGATTATGAAAATTAATTTTTTCTTTACTATAAAATCATTATATTTATTGATATGAAAAAACTTATAACACATTTTTTACTTTTGGTACTGTTTATTTTACCGATACATGCACAAGTAAATAACAATGAAAATTATGGAATTAATCAATATTGGGGTATGGGACAATCTGGTGGCGCTGCAACCGAATTTCCAAATTCATTTTGGATTAATCCTGCTTTAAACAGTGATTTGAAATATAACATTTCTCTAAATATCGCCGTTGTACATGATATCACAATATCTGAAATATCCTCAAGATTCAAGTGTAAAAATAAACATTTTTTTAGTTTTGGAATAAATTATGAAGATTATGGCATTTTCGAAGGACGAAATGAAAACGGAAATTTAATAAACAACTTTAGTGCCTCACAATCTCAATATGTTTTTGGATATGCGATTCGTATTTCAAATAATTTATCTTTAGGAACTAATCTCATCTATTTAACAAATTCTATCGCGGATTCAACCTATTCTACATTTAACCAACAATATGGGGTTTTATTTAGTACAAAAAACAAAATAAACACTTTTGGAATCGTTAAAAATTCATTCTCTTCCAACGAAACATCTTCTTGGCGAATTGCATTTTCACATCAATTGAAACATTTACCATTAAGATTAAATATTGATTACAGATTGTATAATGAAAAATTTGATTACAAAAATATTTCTGTTGGCGGATTATTTACTATTTTTGACAATTTCAAATTATTAATGGGAATGAATTTCCAAAGATTTAATTTGCAAGCACAAAACCTTGGTGCAAGTGATGTTTTTTCCGGTCTGTCTATCGGTACAATATATGTCTATAATGATATGGATATTGGATTATCACTCTATAACTATGGAGCATTGGGGCGAACAATATCGATGGGAATTTCGTATTCTGCAAATAAATAAAGTACAATATTTTTACAGGTTTAAATTGTAAATTTTGTTTTAACTAATTTTTCGATATAATAAAAAAAAACCGCTATTTTCATAACGGTTTTATATTTTTACATAATATTTCTTCTATGGAAATTGTGGCATTATTCTCTTGCCTTTTCCACCTTTGCCTGGAGAACTATCATATACTTCTATAATATGATAAAGAACACCAATAAACTTTATTGGAAAATCGCCATGAAAATAGCTATGAATTAAATTTGAATATTCAACTACATCTTTTTCGTAATCAGTTAAATCTGGATTTGCTGGATCAAATAATTGAACTATAGTTTTCACTTTATATGTTGGAATATCTAAATATACAATTGTTGAAACTGGATTTTTAATTTGATTTAAAAAAGTTTGTGTAATAAAATTTGGATTTGTATATAATTCTAATGACAACTGTTTACTTAAATCAAAAATATCTCTTCCATTATTATACATAGAAGTTAATGTGTCAAGTTTTTCTCTAAAACCATTACCACTTGTTTTTTGTAACATAGCAATAACTTCTTTGATTTTTTCTTTTTTTGGAAGGAATCCCATTCCCTTTACAGCATTATTTACAATAAATTGACTGTCTGTTCTTTTCGCGCCGTATGTAGCAACTATACCATCATGAGGACCGTCCAAACCTGGTGGTGTAGGTGGCATCTTTTTAAATCCATCAAGAGTTTTTAATCTACTTTCCCAATTCCATTTCACAAATTCATCTGGCACATCAACGGTTTTATATTCTTCCCATTTGCCATCAACCTTAGCTCTAATAATCTTACTTGCATCATGTTGTGACATATCAACATTTTCTTGAACAAAATATCCATCTCTCCAACAATCTAAATCTTTTGCTTCATACTTCTTGCCCGTTTCATCACAAGATAATAAAAATACTAAAACAAGTGATAAAATCATCAAAACCTTTCCCTTCATTGCATCTCCTTTTTAAATTAATTATTCGTTAACCTTAAATATTTTTTATTATTTAGTTCCAAAAATTTTATCACCAGCATCACCGAGTCCGGGAATAATATACCCATTTTCATTTAAATGATCATCTAATGCAGATGTAAACAATTCAACATCAGCGTGTTTCTCTTGAATATTTTTCACTCCTTCTGGTGCAGCTACAAGGCAAATTGCTTTGATTTTTTTGCAATTTTCATTTTTTAACATTTCAATAACCGCATTCATTGAATTGCCTGTTGCCAACATTGGGTCAATTATTAAAACATTTCTATCGCTAATATCATCATTAAATTTTTTATAATATTCAATTGGTTTAAGTGTCTTTTCATCACGATATACACCAACAACACCAACTCGTGCCGATGGAATAACTTCTAAAACACCATTTAGCATTCCTAATCCAGCTCTTAAAATTGGTACAACAGAAAGTTTTTTCCCAGATATTTTATTCGCTGTAATTTCCCCTTGCCAAGTATCAATTTGATATTCGTGCATTTCTAAATCTCGTAATGCTTCATAAGTCAAAAAAATAGATATTTCTTTTACCAACGATCTAAATTGATAACTACTGGTGTCATTTCTTCTTAGCAAACTCATTTTGTGTTCAATCAGTGGATGTTTTATTACTTTAATTGACATTTTTTCTCCAAAATTATTTATTTGAAATTAATATTGTAAATTCGCCTTTTGTAGAATTTGTTGTAAAATATTCAATACTTTCTGAAACATTACCACGAAAAATTGTTTCATAAATTTTTGTTAATTCTCTCCCAACAATGATTTCTCTGTCACCCAAATACTCTAACACTTCATTTAGAAATTTTAATATTCTATGTGTAGATTCTAATACAATTATTGAACTTTCAAGATTTGCCATCTTTTGTAATCTTGTTTGTCTTCCCTTTTTATGTGGTAAAAATCCTTCAAAATGAAATTGATTCATAGGAAAATTTGAAACTGATACCAAAGTTGTTAATGATGAAACTCCGGGAATAGGAACAACTGAAATATTTTCTTCTAATACATTTTGAACCAAATAATTTCCAGGATCACTCACACCCGGAGTACCTGCATCCGAAAGATATGCAACTGATTTACCAGAGTGTAAAAATTCTATAATTTTGGGAATGCTATTGGACTTATTATGTTTGTGATGAGTAATTAATTTTTTGTTCGGTATTTCATATTTTTTTAATATTCTTACAGTAATTCTTTTATCTTCACAAGCTATTACATCAACTTTGTTTAAAACTTCAACAGCACGAAAAGTAATATCATCAAGATTCCCAATTGGAGTAGCAACGATATATAATGTGTTTTTTAAAACTTCCATATTTGTAATATAATAAATTTCTAATAATAATTTTATAATTTATTTTAAAACTTGTGAAATTAATTAATCATCAAATTAAACCAACAAAAATATTTCATTTAATAAATCATATAACTATTTTATACTACTCATTAAGGGAGAAATATTATGAGAAAAAAACAAATTTTAATAACCGGAGCAAGTACAGGAATTGGTAAAGCATTGGCCTATAAATATGGGAATAAAAACAATACACTTTGGTTAATAGCTCGTTCAACTGAAAAATTAAATACAATTGTAAAGGAAATAAACGAAAACGGTGGATATGCAAATGCAATTACATGTGATTTAACAGATATTGAAAAAATGCTTGACCTTTCAAAAACTATTGAAAAAAAATCTCAAGGAATAGATTTATTAATTGTGAATGCTGGCTATAGTTCAAGATTATTTTACCATGGGAATGATAACATAATAGAAGCAAAAAAAATGATTAATCTGAATTTTTCATCTGCAATTGTAATGATTGAATTTTTCGTACAACAAATGATTAAAAGAAATAGTGGACATATTGTTGGTGTATCAAGTATTGCTGGATTTCGTGGATTACCAAATGCTGGGGTTTATAGTGCAACCAAAGCTGGTTTAGCAACATATTTAGAAGGATTAAGAGCATCACTTGGAAATTACAAAGTTTATATTACTGATATTCGCCCTGGATTTGTTGATACTCCAATGACACAAGAAAAAAACAATCCACAACCTTTTATGGTTACCCCGAAAAATGCGGCAGAAATGATTTCAAAAGCAATTTCAAAAAGGAAAAAACGATTTACTTTCCCAAAACCTATGATTTTTGTTGGTTGTGTCGCTCGAAATATTCCAAACTTTCTTTTTGATTATTTTAGTAGAAAATTAGCTTCAAAATTAAATAAAGAAAAATAGAACGAATCACTGCAATTACACGAATGAGGATATTTTAAATATAGAGTGCATATTTTATAAAAATCTATTTTCATTCACATTTTTTTTCTTCACTTCAACATTTTCACTTCCGTGTTCATTATTGGATATTCAAATCTTAATCAATAATGAATAACCCCGCCTGTATAGTCGGGCAGGCAACATGGAATATCCAAGTTCCAAGTATTATTCTTTCAACTTCATCATTCATATTTCCATGTTCATCATTGGATATTCTATAAAAACAAATAATCTTCAAA
>JAOZRH010000256.1 GCA_029931905.1 Fidelibacterota bacterium | reverse complement strand
TCAAATTCAAGTATCATTTTCAGCCTCATTATCCATGATATCCCTAAGATTATATACATCAGAAGAAATTGGATTTTCAGGAACTTGGTAAACTGCTTGATTTATAGGTCAATTATTAGAATCGAAAGGTAAATACATTCTTCATATTGTAGGATTTGCAAGTTGTCTTTTGTTTTCTTTAAATATTGTTTTATCAAGAAACATTTGTCATCAAAGACTAACTCTTATTGCTCTTATTCTCATAAGATTTACAAATAATGTTTTTGTTCTCTGTTTATCTTCCAACACATCAAACAAACTATTTCAAAAAGGGTCTCAAACATAAGGTTCATAATAATTTAATATCACTGGAAACTTCAACATAGTTCAAGCATATTTATCATCTGCAAGTGGTTTTATTACTTCATTAGACAATATCAAAGTTTTATTCCAACATACAATTTGATGTGGTTTTCAGTCTATCATTGTATAATGATAATAAATTGTAATTGTTCAATCTTTTTTATAATTTTGTTTTGCTATTCTTGTGTGTTCTCTTTGAGTTTGATAAATCTCTTTATTTTGTCAAAGATAATTTCGGTTATCTTCCATATCAGAAGACAATCAAGCCTGTAATTGATCAATATTTTTATATCACATTTCTCTCAACTCTTGGAGTGTTGTGTTCCTTTCAAATCAAAAGAATCTAAAATTATTTATTTCAGAATGTCATTTTGGGTCAGGATATATATCAAGAGGATGTATTATTTCAAAGTTTGGTTTTTGTAATTTATCATCTCGTCAAGTAAAAACTCTTATTCAAAGTCAATATACGAATCTATTCCATTGTATCATATAATCAGAAACATCCATTTTCATAAGATTATAATCAGCAGAAGCGATTACATTAAGATTTTCAGCCTCTAAGTATGAATAAATATCTCTTGAATAAAATGTTTGACTCAATCAATCTTGATAATACAAAGCAATCAAAGTATTTACATATCATCTAATCATATATAAACTAACTTTTTCATCATTTTTTTCAGTGTTCATAAAATATTTAAGTCTTTCTTGCATTCTTAATTTTTTTTGACTTATTGCATCGTAAGATTGTTTATATTCATTATTCACGATTGTTAATATTTCTTGGTCTGTCATTTTATTTTTTGCAAGTAAAACTAAATATAATTTATATAATTATATTTAACTTTTTTTCAAGTGTTTTTCGTCTTGCAACCCAAACGAATCTCATGGGACTTGTATTTTCCAAAGTCAAACCAATATAAAATATTGTCATTTTTCTTTTTTACAAGTATAAACTCATCATTTATTTAAGACAACAGATCAATCTTCTATTACTCTATTCATAACTATTCTTGCAGTATGTTTCATATTATTTTATTAAGATTTAAAACTATTTTATAAAACTCAACTAAAATCAACACTCAAAGCCTCATTAAATCTTGAATCTGTTTTTGGTTCATTACTTATAAAATATTCATAAGCAGTCCTATAATGAGAATGCTCGTCGTGAACTGGTTTTGTTTTTTCTACTGTTATTTCAACATTATCTTTTATTTGTGGGTAATGAGATTGTTGTAATGATTCAAACACATCAACACAAGATTTATCAATAAACAATCTATTAAACGATAATCAAGCCATTTTTATTCTTTCTTCCAATGTTGTATTTCTACTAGTTTTAATATGAATTCAAAGACTTCATAATTCACTTCTTATAGTTGATCTTTTATTAACAGTAGAACGGTTATCAGAATTATAAGGGTCTCAAAAATGATTTGAATATTTATAATATTTCGTTTCTTCCATTATTTCGTTATCTTCATCTGTATATGTAAATCATTGAGTTGGTTTTCAAATTATCAATCATCAGAATTGTCTTATATCTCGATCTACTCTTTTAAAAGCCTTTATCATATATAATGAATTTGTTCTAAAATCTTTTTGAAAAATAATACAAGCATTTGTATCTAATCAAAAATCCATTCAAGTATATGTAAATCTATCTCATTGATAAATATATTTTCATATTTGCACCATTTGAGAGAATAGAGGGTAAACAGCATTTGAGACAGAGTCTTCGTAAGATATATCAATTTCTTTTGCAAGGTCTGTTTTTGTTCTTGTAAGTTTTTGTATTTCATACCATATTTTATTTTTCAATGGATGCAACGGTCGATGTAATCTTGTTCTTTTTACTGTCAAATGTTCGTAGTCTTTATGTTTTGTCATAACCTTTCAATAAACATTATTGATTCATTCAGGAGTTCATCAGAATATTCTACAATTTGTTAAATCTTTTGTCAGGCCTATTCATACAATAACCCCTATAACCTC